>JBFIOX010000195.1:0-5488 GCA_041610455.1 Gemmatimonadota bacterium | reverse complement strand
ACGAGACCGCCTCGTCGTCGCCCTCCACCCCGAAGAAGGCGCCCCGGAACCGGCCCCGTCCCGGCGCCGCCACCGCCACCAGGGGGTGCCAGGCGGCGACCCGCGATCCCAGCTCACGGAGCGACTCGAGAATCTCGGATCCGCGCACGCCGGAGGTGTGGAGGGCGACGCGCGCCGCCGCCACCCCGCCCGCCCGCCGCAATGCGGCCCAATCTGTCACCGCTCCGGTCAGCGCCGCGTCCGGCACGCAAAAGACGATCGCGCGCGCGCCTCGGGCCTCCGCTTCCGCCGGCCCCACGGCGGATGCCGCGCAGCGCCCGAGCGCGCGGACCGAGCCGGACAGGCTGGCGCGGCCGACGTAGCGCAGCGCTTCGGGAAGGGTCGGGCCGAGCCCGCCGGGAGGCGCGCTTCCCCGACCCACGAGGGTAACGTCCCCGAACAGACCGGACTCGGCCAGGTCCAGCGCGATCGAGCCGCCGATGCGGCCTGCTCCCCACACGGTGATCCGTGCCCCGGGGCTCCGCTCCCGCCGCGGCGACGACACCTCAGGCGGCGTCTGCGCGCTCGACGACGATCCCGTGAGTGCCCCGCCAGCGTCCCGCCAACGCGGCGGGCACCCGGACCGTGAGGACGACTTTCCCGTTCTCGTAGGCGCGCGCGAGCACTTCGCCCTTTCGGTACGCCTCGGCCAGGGTGCGACCATCCTCGGGGGGCAGGCTGACGCGCACGGTCTCGAGCCGCGCCCGCATGGCCGCCTGCAAGGCTCCGCGCAGGGCATCCAGCCCGCCGGGCTCCTGTACGCTCGTGTACACGTGTGCCCCGAGCCGGGCCTCGCAGCGAGCTCGAATCGCCTCCTCCTCGGCGTGGGTGAGCCGGTCCACCTTGTTCATCACGTGCACCAGGGGACGGTCCGACGCGCCGGCTTGCCGAAGCACGTCGTCCACGGCCGACTTCTGCTCTTCCCAGCTGGCGGCGGAGGCGTCGATGACGTGCAGCAGCAGGTCGGCCTCGGTGACCTCTTCGAGCGTGGCGCGAAACGAAGCGACGAGGTGGTGGGGCAGCTGCCGGATGAAGCCGACCGTGTCGGTCAGCAGGATGGGCCCCGGTCCCTCCACGTCGCACACGCGGGTCGCCGAGTCGAGCGTGGCGAACAGCCGGTCCTCCACGAGCACGTCCGCGCCCGAGAGCTCGCGCAGGATCGACGACTTGCCCGCGTTGGTATATCCGACCAGGGCCACCGTGAACTGCTCGCGGCGGGCCTTTCTCTGCGTGCCGCGCGATCGCGCGATCTGCTCGAGCTGGCGACGCAGGCGGGCGATGCGACGATCGATGAGGCGGCGGTCCGTCTCGATCTGCTGCTCCCCGGGGCCCCGGGCTCCGATTCCGCCGCCGGCGCGCGAGAGGTGGGTCCACATGCGCTTGAGTCGGGTGCGCAGGTACTGCAGCTGCGCGAGCTCGACCTGGAGCTTGGCTTCGGCGGTGCGGGCTCGCAGGGCGAAGATGTCGAGGATGAGCTCGGTGCGGTCCATGGTCCGCGTCTCGAGCGCCGCCTCCAGCTTGACGCCCTGGGCCGGGGAGAGCTCTTCGTCGAAGATGGCGAGCGTGGCATCGTGCTCCCGCAGCACGCGCTTGAGCTGCGTCACCTTGCCCCGCCCGATGTAGGTGGCGGCGTTGGGCGTCTGCAGACGCTGCACCACGACCCCGCGCACGTCCGCGCCCGCGGTGGCAGCGAGTCGCGCGAGCTCCTCGAGATGCTCGTCCACGACGCGCTGAGACATGTCCATGGGCGGCGCGCCCACGAGGATGGCGCGCTCCGCTCTTTCGTTCATCGGTCCTCGGTCTCCGGGTCCGGGGCCCCGCGCGCCGATCGCGGCCCGGGGGGGGTCGCGGCCGCGGTCCGCCGCCTCGCCTCTTCGATTCGCCGCATGCGCTCGCGGGCCTCGGCCTCCCAGCCCCGATCGGTCGGCTCGTACCAGCGGAGGTCCGCGAGCCGCTCGGGGAGATACGTCTGCGCCGCCACTGCCCCTTCGTGCGCGTGGTCGTACTGGTACCCCCCGCCGTAACCGAGATCCTTCATGAGCCGCGTGGGCGCGTTCCGGATGTGCAGGGGGACGGGCTCGGCCGGGGTTTCCCGCGCGGTGGACAGCGCCCCGCCGAAGGCGCGGTACACCGCGTTGGACTTGGGGGCCAGCGCCAGGTAGAGCGTGGCCTCCGCCAGGGCCAGGTCGCCCTCGGGGCTGCCCAGGAAGTGGTAGGCATCCCGGGCCGCCATCGCCACCGCCAGGGCCCCCGGATCGGCCAGTCCAACGTCCTCGACCGCCATGCGGACGAGCCGTCGGGCCAGGTACAGGGGGTCTTCGCCCGCATCCAGCATGCGCGCCAGCCAATACAGGGCGCCATCCCCGTCCGACCCGCGCACTGCCTTGTGGAGCGCCGAGATCAAGTTGAAGTGCTCCTCGCCCGACTTGTCGTAGCGGGCGAATCGCTTCTGTAGGGCCGCCTCGATGTGCTCGGGCGTCAGCGCGCGCGCCGCCGAGGCGAGCGCCAGGTCCGCGGCGGTCTCGAGCGCGTTGAGCGCCCGCCGTGCGTCCCCGTCCGCCTCGACGGCGAGACGCGCCAGCGCATCGGGGTCGATCTGCAGGCCGAGCCGGCCGAGCCCCCGGTCTTCGTCCGCGAGGGCGCGCCGGCAGATCTCGGCCACCTCCTCGGCCGTCAGCAGCTGGAGCACCAGCACGCGGGTCCGGGAGAGCAGGGGGCCGATCACCTCGAAGCTGGGATTCTCGGTCGTGGCGCCGATCAGAGTCACCGTCCCCCGCTCCACGTGGGGCAGGAGGGCGTCTTGCTGGGCCCGGTTGAAGCGGTGGATCTCGTCGACGAACAGCACGGTGCCGCGCCCCGTGGCCGCACGCCGCGTGCGGGCTTCGTCGATGATCGCGCGGACGCGGGGGATTCCCTCGGTGACCGCCGAGAACGGGATGAAGGTCGCCTCCATGCCGCTCGCCAGGATGCCGGCCAGTGTCGTCTTCCCGGTCCCCGGCGGCCCCCACAAGATGAGGCTGGGCACGCGTCCGCTCTCGATCAGCTCGCGCAGCGGTCGGCCCTCGCCCACGAGGTCGGCCTGACCCACGAACTCCGACAGCCCGCGCGGGCGCATGCGTGCGGCGAGCGGAGACGACGGCGATGCGGCGGGTTCCGGCGGCCGGCTCCCGGCGCGCGTGCCCGGGGGCGGGTCCAGCGCGTCGAACAGGCTCGGCTCCTCAGCCATCCGTCGGCCCTCCCGGGGCCGCGCGTGCCAGGCTCCCCAACTCGACGAGGCGCCGGGCCTCGGCGAGCAGCGCTTGTCGTTCGTTCCTGTCGGGGTCCTCGAGCACCTGGGCGAGCAGCTCATCCAACAGGAGCCCCACGAGCGGACCCCGGGGCACGCCCAGATCCAGCATGTCGGCGCCGTCGACCGCGAGATCGGAGAGCCCCAAGGGCGGATGATCGAGGACCTCGTCGTGCACCTGGCGCCACGCGGCCACGAGGTAGCCGGCGGCCCGCTCCGCACCCGCAGCGCGCGCGCCGGCCATGTGCATCCGGAAGAGATCGCGCCAGGCCGGGCCCACCTGGGCCAGCCAGCGCCGCCGCTCGGCGGACGAGTCGAGGGGACCCACCAGCGGGAGGTAGGCCGCGACCCGCAGCCCGACGCACCTGCGATCGGCGTTGGAGAAGCGCAGCCGCGTGAGCAGCGCCTCGCTCGCCGCGCGCCGCTCATCGGCGTCATCGGAGATCTGGACCAGCCACCGCGCCAGCCGCAGGAGCGGCCGATGCGGGCCAACCGCGTCGACGGCCCCGAGCGCGGCCCGCCACGCCCGGCGCGTCTCGGCCGCCGCCGACAGCTCGGGGTACCAGTGTGCGAGCGCGCCGCTCTCCGCGTACAGGTCGAGGGCCGTGGAGGGGACCGGATCGCGCATCACCTTCATCAGCTCCTCGCGCACGCGCTCGGCCGACAGCCGGGGCAGGCCCGGCACCGCCTCGAGGAGGGCGCGCCACGTGTCGGGCTCGACCTCGAGATCGAAACGACCGGCGAAGCGCAGCCCTCGCAGCACGCGCAAGTAATCCTCGCGAAACCGGTCGGCCGGCGTGCCGACGGCGCGCAGGACTCCCGCCGCCAGGTCGGGAACGCCCCCCTGCGGATCGAGCACCACATCGGTGTGGGGGCGCCACGCGATGGCGTTGATCGTGAAGTCGCGGCGCTCGAGATCTTCCTCGATGGACTCGGCGAACGCGACCACCGCGTGTCGGCCGTCCGTGTCCACGTCGCGGCGGAAGGTGGTCACCTCGAAGAGGTCCTCGCCCACCAGCACCCCCACGGTGCCGTGCTCGACCCCCACCGGGACGGTGCGGCGGAACAACCCGAGCACGTCCTCGGGCCGGGCGTCGGTGGCCACGTCCCAGTCCGGATCGGCGCCGTAGGCCTCGCCCGCGATGCGCCGGGCGCACGCGTCGCGGATGGAGCCCCCGACGGCCCAGGCCTCGAACCCCGCGCGCTCCAGCCGCTGCACGATCTCGAGGAAGCTCTCGGGGGGAGAGAACGCGCTCGAATCGATCTCCGGCGACATCACGGGCTCGACATCAAGGGCGGCGGCTCGCGCCTCCTCCGCTCACCCGCACAGGACGCTGCCCCCGTTCACGTTGAGCACCTCGCCGGTCACGTGCCGGGCGAGATCGGAGAGCAGAAAGCAGATCGGACCCGCGATGTCGTCGGCGCTGGCCACGCGCCGCAAGGGAATCTCCCGCATGATGTCTTCACGCGCGCCCGAGCCGAGCGCCCCCGCGCTCATGTCCGTGTCCACCCAGCCCGGGGCGACGGCGTTGACCGTGATGCCCTCGGGACCGAGCTCCGTCGCGATCGACTTGCAGAACGAGATGATGGCTCCCTTCGATGCCGCGTAGTGGCTGTGCTCCGCCTCGCCGCGCTGCCCCGCGGTCGAGGACAGGAGCACGATGCGACCCCCCGCCCCCATCCGACGGGCCGCCTCCCGTGTCGTCAAGTAGATGGAGAGCAGGTTGACGTCGATCATCTCGCTCCATTCGGCCGGCTCCAGGCTCCCGAGCGGCCGGGCGGCCTCGTTCCAGATCCCAGCGTTCCCCACGAAACCGTCCAGGCCACCGAACTCGTCGTCCAGGCGCGCGAACAGCCCCGCCACCTGCTCGGGGTCGGAAAGATCCGCCGCGTGGCTCCAGTGTCGTCCCCGCGGGGCCGCCGTTCGCGCCTCGGCCAGGGCATCCGCGGCCTCTTCCGACGCGTGCCGGTAGGCGACGCCGACCGAGGCGCCGCCGCGCGCCAGCATGCGCACGGTCGCCCGGCCGATGCCCCGCGATGCGCCCGTGACCAGGACCCGCCGGCCGGCCAGCCCCGGCAGCGAGAGGGCCTCCCCGCTCACGGCGCACCCATCAGGCGGGCCCCGATCTCGCCCCGGGGACCCAGCCGGGCCGCGAGCTCGGT
>JBFIOX010000194.1:0-5569 GCA_041610455.1 Gemmatimonadota bacterium | reverse complement strand
TCGGGGGTCGGACCGTACGGGGGCCCGAACATCAACACGAAGGGCGACGTGCACGCCAACGGGAACGTCGACATCACGAACAACTCGACGGTCGAGGGGGCGGCGTCCGCGACCGGCGTGACCACGACGGCCACGGGGGGCGTGGCCACGCAGGGCACCTCGAGCGGCGCCGCATCGAAGAAGTACCCGCCCGCGTACTGCCCCGGCGGCGGATACACGAAGGCCGCCGCGCTGCCGCCGGGCCTCTACAGCTACAACGAGGTCACGGGGAACCTGATCGTCGACAACACGGTGCTGCTGCTGCCGGCCGGCACGTACCACTTCAACAACGTGACGGTGAGCAAAGCCGCGAGCAACCTCGGTCCGATCCTGGGGCAGAACGTCACGATCCACATCGGTGGGACGCTGACCATGGGGCAGCAGGGCAAGATCAACCTGAACGGCCGCCCGCCGGAGATGATGATCTACGGCTGCGGCCCCACGCTGCACACGTGGAGCATGAACCAGAATTCCCTGGCGTGGGCCGCCCTCTACGCCCCGCAGGACGACATCGTGGTGGAGAACGACAGCGACGTCTTCGGGGCCGTGGTGGGCCGCAACGTCACCATCTGGAAGGGCGGCTCGGGCCCGGTTTCGGTGCACTACGACGAGCAGCTCGGCGGCCTCGCGGCGGGCGGCGCGCGGCGCCAGATGTTGCGCCCCTGGGCCCAGATCGCGCGCTGAAGCCGGGCGGATGGGGGACACGGCTTCCCCCGATCCGCTCCAGCCGCTCCGGCGGCACCCCCCCCGCGCATCCCCACCGCATTCCGCTTGATCGGGGGGGGCGCGCGCGCGACGTTGCGGCGGATTCCGCGCTCAGACCGCTCGCAAGGAGACGCATCGATGGTACGGACGCTCGCCACGCTCGCCGCCGTGGGGCTTTTCTCTTCGGCCTCGCCCGCCCTGGGGCAGGATTCGGTCCTCCAATCGGCCTATCACGACTACCGCGTGGTCACGGTGGTCGAAGGGCTGGAGCGTCCGTGGTCGATCGCGTTCTTGCCGGGGGGCGACATGTTGGTCACCGAGAAGGCGGGCCGGCTCCGCATCGTCCGAGATGGCGCACTGCTGCCCGAGCCCGTCCCCGGCGTCCCGGAAGTGGTGAGCGAAGGACAGGGCGGTCTGCTCGACGTGGTGCCGCACCCCGACTTCGCCTCGAACCGGCTCCTCTACCTCAGCTACTCGAAGCCCAAGGCCGACCGGGAGCGCGGGACCACCGCGGTGATCCGGGGGCGCTTCGAGAACGACCGGCTGACGGACGTGGAGGAGGTGTTCGAGGCGGTGAGCGAAGGACGGGGCCATTACGGCTCGCGGCTCGCCTTCGATGGGGAGGGGCACCTCTTCATCACGGTGGGTGACCGGCAGGCGCCGCCCACGGGCGACCTCGAGGCCCACCCCGCGCAGGAACTCTCCAACCACCACGGGACCATCAGTCGCATCCAAGAGGACGGCCGCGTCCCGGCCGACAACCCGTTCGTGGGCAGCGAGGGCGCGCGCCCGGAGATCTGGAGCTACGGTCACCGGAATCCGCAGGGCCTGGCCGTTCACCCCGAGACGGGCGACGTGTGGTCCAACGAGCACGGCCCGCAGGGAGGCGATGAGCTGAATCTCATCCGGCCCGGGCTCAACTACGGCTGGCCCGTCGTCGGGTACGGCGTGAACTACCGCACGGGCACCGCCATCCACTCGGGCACCATGCGCGAGGGAATGGAGCACCCGGTGCGCGTCTGGGTGCCCTCGATCGCCACCTCCGGGCTCCTCATCTACACGGGCGACCGCTTCCCCAGATGGCGCGGCAGCCTGTTCGTGGGCGGCATGGACGGGCAGCAGTTGGCCCGTCTGACGCTCGACGGCCAGCGCGTGGTGCGCGAGGAGACCCTCGTCCAGGACATGGGTCGCATCCGCGACGTGCGTCAGGGGCCCGATGGGCTCATCTATCTCGCGATCGACGGGCGCCAGGGCGAGCCGACGCCCATCGTGCGACTCGAGCCGGCCGGGGCCAGGTAACCTCCGGTGCGGGCAGGGGCGGCGGCGCAGACGACCGTACGGGTCGGGCTCGCGGCCGTCGCCATCTCCTGTGCCCCGGCGGCCCCGTCGACGGCCGACGCGGCCCCGCAGGCGGCGCGCAGCGACTGGCCGGCCTACGGAGCAGACGCCGGGGGCACCCGCTACTCGGCGCTCGATCAGATCCATCGCGGCAACGTGGCCGCGCTGGCGCCCGCCTGGATCTTCCGCACGGGCGAGCTGGGCCAGGGTGCGGCCGACGGCGCCGACCTCACGTTCGAGACCACGCCGATCCACTTCGAGGGGCGTCTGTACCTCTCGACCGGCTTGAACGAGGTGATCGCGCTCGACCCGGTCACGGGCGCCGAGCTGTGGAGATCGGACGCGGGCGCCGACCGCCGCGAGGGCTACTCCGAGGTCACCTCGCGCGGCGTGGCGGCGTGGCGCGACGCGGCGGCGGCGGACGCGCCCTGCGCGGCCCGGATCTTCACCGGCACCATCGACGGCCGCCTGCTGGCGCTCGACGCGGCCACGGGTCGACGCTGCGCCTCATTCGGAGAGGGCGGCGAGGTGGCGCTGTGGCGTCTCGCGGGGATCGAGCCGGGGGAGGTGGGGGACTACCAGGTCACCTCCGCCCCGGCCGTGGTCGGCGATGTCGTGGTCGTGGGTCCCTCGATCGGCGACAACTTCAACGTCGACACCGGAGACGGGTCGGTACGAGGCTTCGACGCCCGTAGCGGGGCCCCGATCTGGTCCTGGAGCCCGCTCGAGGACCGGGTGCCAGGACGCGTCGGCGCGGCCAACGCCTGGTCGACCCTCTCGGCCGACGCGGAGCGGGGGCTCGTGTTCGTCCCCACCGGGAGCGCGAGCCCCGACTTCTACGGGGGGCTCAGACCCGGTGACAACCGCTGGGCCAACTCGGTGGTGGCGCTCGACGCGGCGAGCGGACGGCTGGTGTGGGGCTTCCAGACCGTCCACCACGACCTGTTCGACTACGACCTCGCGGCGCAGCCCACCCTGGCCACGGTGACCCTGCGCGGCGGGCCGCGCTCGGTGGTCGTGCAGCCCACCAAGACGGGGCTCCTGTTCGTGCTCGACCGGGAGGACGGCACGCCGGTGTTCGGCGTGGAGGAGCGCCCCGTGCCGTCCTCGGACACCCCGGGCGAGGCCGCCTCGCCGACACAGCCCTTCCCGCGGGCACCGGCCCCGCTCATCGCCGATTCGGGCATCGACCCGGCCCGGCCGTGGGGCGCCACGCCCGAGCATGCCGCCGCGTGCGCGCGCCTGGCGCGCGGCCACCGCTACGAGGGCACGTTCACGCCTCCTTCGCTCGAGGGCTCGCTCCTCTACCCCGGCAACGGCGCGGGCACCAACTGGGGGAGCGCCGCCCTGGACCCCGCCCGCGAGCTGCTGGTCATCCCGACCACGCGGTTCGGCACGCTGGTCCGGCTCATCGAGCCCGAGGCGGCGGCCGACTCCGCCCGCCAGGCGCGGGCGACGGGGGACGAGGCGGAGGTCTCGCGGCAGCGGGGCGCACGCTACGGGATGCTGCGCCGCACGTGGATGGCGGATGGCATCCTCTGCACGCCCCCGCCCTGGGGCGTACTCACCGCCATCGATCTCGGAACCGGCGAGAAGCGCTGGGAGATCCCGCTGGGCGAGCGCGACACCGGCCTGCCGAGCAGCGGAGGGCCGATCGTCACCGCGGGCGACCTGGTCTTCATGGCGGGCACGCCCGATCAGATGTTCCGAGCATACGATATCGACACGGGAGAGGTGCTGTGGCGGGCCGAGCTCCCCCGGGCCGGGATCGCGACGCCGATGACCTACCTGGGCGAGGACGGCCGCCAGTACGTGGTGGTGGCGGCCGGAGGGCACGGCAAATGGGGCCTCGAGCCGGGGGACCACGTCGTCGCCTTCGCGCTCCCGCCCGCCGCGCCCGACCCCCGCGATCCGGGCTGGCAGGTACTCCCGGGCGAGCGGTTCGGCCCGATCACGGACGCGACCTCCGAGCGTGACCTCGTGGCCCTGCTCGGGGGCGCCGCGGTCGAGCGCGCCGAGATCTATCTGGCGGAGGGGTTCTGCACCCCCGGCACGCGCGTGTTCCCGGGCGGTCCCGCCGAGCTGGAAGTGGCCTGGGCCGATTCGGCCCGCACGCGTCCCGCCTTCGTGCGGACGCGGGGCGCGCCCGGCCTCTGGCGCACGCCCCGCGGCGTCGGCGTGGGGACCACGCTGGCCGAGCTCGAGCGGCTGCGCGGCGGGGTCGTGACGTTCAGCGGGTTCGGGTGGGACTACGGCGGGGGGTCGTCGTGGGAGGAGCACCGCGGCAGCCTCCACCTGCGGCTCGCGATCGATCCCGCCTCGCGGCCGGTGCTCACGGAGCTGGCGCGCCGGGACCCCCGCGTGAACGAGATCGACGGCGACCGCGTCGTCCGCTCGGATCACCCCATCATCCGTCGCATCTCGGTGTCGGTCGAGGAGATCTCGATGCACTGGGCCCGCAGCTTCAGCGAGCCCGAGTGCGGCGGGGATTCGGGTTAGTGGCCGCCCTGTCCCCTCTCGTGTCGGGCGAGCGGAGGCGCGCTTGAGCGGGCCCATCCTGGGCCTCCACCACGTGACGGCGACGGTCGCCGACGCGCAGGCCGATCTCGACTGCTGGGCCGGGGCGCTCGGCATGCGTCTGGTCAAGAAGACCGTCAACTTCGACAACACCGGCGTCTACCACTTCTACTACGGCGATGAGCGCGGCACCCCCGGGACGCTCATGACCACCTTCCCGTACGCCGGACAGGGCGTGCCCGTGGGGACGAAGGGCGCGGGCCAGATCACCGCCACGGCCCTGTCGGTCCCGGCCGGGTCGCTCGATGCCTGGCGCCGACGCCTGGGGGAGCGCGGCCTCGCGGTGCGCGACCTGGGAGCCCGCTTCGGGAAGGACGCGATCGCCTTCGCCGATCCTTCAGGACTCGAGATCGAGCTCGTGGCCGACGCGCGGGATGCGCGCGCCCCCTGGGTGGCCGAAGGACTCGACCCTCGCGTCGCCGTGCGGGGGCTGCACGCGGTGACGCTCTCCATCCGCGAGCTCGCGCCCACGCTCGCCCTGCTTACCGATGTGCTGGGCTTCGAGGTGGTGGGGGAGGAAGACCGGCGCACGCGCGTCGCGGCGGGGAGCGACGGGCCCGGGCACGCGCTCGACATCCTCCACGTCCCCGATGCGCCGCGCGCCGCCAACGGGCTCGGCACGGTGCACCACGTCGCCATGGCCGTCGCGGACGCGGAGACGCAGCGGGGCGTGCGAGCCGAGCTGGTGCGCTACGGCCTCCAGGTCACCGAGGTGCTCGACCGTCAGTACTTCCGCTCCATCTATTTCCGCGAGCCCGGCGGGGTCCTCTACGAGGTCGCCACGGTTCCGCCGGGGTTCACGGTGGACGAGCCGCTGGCCCGGCTGGGCAGCCACCTCAAGCTGCCCCCGTGGGAGGAGGCCAACCGCCGGGCGATCGCCCAGGCCCTGCCGCCCGTCTCCCCCTGAGCC
>JBFIOX010000193.1:0-5586 GCA_041610455.1 Gemmatimonadota bacterium | reverse complement strand
TTGACTGGATCGGAGTCGCCCGGGCGAGGCGCGAAGCGGCCGCCACGGCGATACCAAGGCGATCGAGGGTACGTGCAAAAGAGCAAGAAGCAAGAGATCATAGAGAAGTTCTCCCGCAAGGAGAACGATCAGGGTTCGGCTCCGGTACAGGTGGCGCTGCTCACCGCCCGCATCGAGGAGCTGACGGAGCACTTCCGCGGCCATCCGAAGGATCACCACAGCCGCCGTGGCCTGCTCAAGATGGTCGGACGGAGGAGACGTCTCCTGAACTACATGAGGCGCACCGACCTCGAGCGGTACCGCTCGGTCATCGAGGAGCTCGGACTACGTCATTGAGGCGCCGGTCCACCTCGACTCTTTCCCTCCTTCGGCAAGAACCCGCCTACGCTGGTCCTGATCCCCGTTCGACGCCACGGTTTCACGCGCGCGGCCGCGACCGAGCGGCCCCGCCGTGCCGTGCCCGAAGATTCGGGGGATCCGCGCGCACGACGCGCACCGTCCCGGAAGCCCCGGGACGAACTCGAGAAGAGAAGTCGAATCGAAACCAACACGCGTAGGGCGCCGAATCGGTCGACGCCCGCGAGGAAGACGACAAGAGAGAGATGACACACAGAATCGAGAAAGAATTCCACGGCCGGACGTTGATCCTTGAGACGGGCCGCATGGCTCGCCAGGCCGATGGGGCCGTATACGTGCAGTACGGCGACACCGCCCTGCTGGTGACGGCCACGGCCGAGCGAAAGCCGACGCACCTGCCCTTCTTCCCACTGACGGTGGAGTATCGCGAGAAGAGCTACGCGGCCGGCAAGTTCCCCGGCGGCTTCATCAAGCGTGAGGGCCGTCCGGGCGACAAGGAGATCGTGTCGGCCCGACAGATCGATCGACCCCTCCGCCCGCTGTTTCCCGACGACTACAAGAACGAGACGCAGGTCGTATGCTTCATCGTCTCGGCCGATCAGGAGAACGACGCGGACGTGATCGGCATGCTCGGCGCGTCCACCGCGCTCAGCTTGTCCCCGATCCCCTGGAACGGTCCGGTGGCGGGCGTTCGCATCGCCCGCATGGAAGGGCGTTGGCTCGTAAACCCGACGTTTCAGGACTTGGAGCAGTGCGACCTGGAACTGGTGGTGGCGGGCTCGCGGGAATCAATCGTGATGGTGGAAGGCGCCTGCCTGGAGATCAGCGAGGATGATTTCCTTGAGGGACTGGGCGTCGCGCACGACGCCATCCGCGAGCTGATCGCGATCCAGGCCGAGCTGGTCGCCGCCGCCGGGGCGCCCGACAAATTCGAGTACGAGCCTGTCGGTCCCGACTCCGAGGTCGTGGAGCGCGTGACCCGGGACGCGGCGAGCCGCGTGGGCGATGCCCTCCGCATCGCCGACAAGGACGAGCGCGGCCGGAGCCTGTCAGCCCTGCGCGACGAGCTCACGGAAGCCCTGGAGCCCGAGTTTCCCGACTCCGGATCGGACGTCGGGGCCGCGCTGCGCGGACTAGAGAAGAAGACCATGCGCGACCGGATCCTCGACGCCCAGGAGCGCATCGACGGCCGCGGTCTGGACGAGATCCGCGAGATCCGCTGCGAGGTCGGGGTGCTCCCCCGCACGCACGGCTCGGCGCTGTTCACGCGCGGTCAGACGCAGGCCCTCGCGGTCACGACGCTGGGAACCGTGACCGACGAGCAGCGCATCGACAGCATCGACGTGCGCGAGGAGACCTCGAAGTCCTTCATGCTGCACTACAACTTCCCCGGCTTCGCGACCGGTGAGGTGCGCATGTTCCGGGGCACGAACCGCCGCGAGGTGGGTCACGGGATGCTGGCCGAGCGCGCCCTCCAGGCGCTGCTCCCGCCCTACGAGGCGTTCCCGTACACGATCCGGGTGGTGTCCGACGTGCTCGAGTCGAACGGCTCGAGCTCGATGGCCTCGGTGTGCGGCGGCTCGCTGTCGCTGATGGATGCCGGCGTGCCGATGCGCGCCCCCTGCGCGGGCATCGCGATGGGGCTCATCAAGGAGGGGGACCGGGTCGCCATTCTCACGGACATCCTTGGTGTGGAGGACGCGCTCGGAGATATGGACTTCAAGGTGGCGGGGACGGAGCGGGGGATCACTGCCGTCCAGATGGACATCAAAGTCGACGGGATCTCGGTGGAGACCATGCGCGAGGCCCTGTCCCGGGCTCGCGAGGCCAGGCTGCAGATCCTTCGTGTCATGGCCCAGACGCTGGCCGAGCCGCGGAGCGAGATGTCGCAGTACGCGCCGCGCATCATGACGATCCAGATCAATCCCGAGAAGATCGGCGAGGTGATCGGTCCGAAGGGCAAGACCATCCGCATGATCCAGGACGAGACCGGGGCCTCGATCAACATCGAGGACAGCGGGATCGTCACGATCGCGGCCGTGTCCGGCGAGGGCGGAGACCGGGCCCGTGAGATGATCGAAGCGATCGTTCAGGAGCCCGAGGTCGGACGCGTGTATCGCGGCGTGGTCAAGAACACGACCACGTTCGGCGCCTTCGTGGAGATCATCCCGGGCGTCGAAGGACTGTGCCACATCTCCGAGCTCGAAGAAGGGCGGACCGAGCAGACGGAAGACGTCGTCAAGCCCGGCGACGAAGTCATGGTGAAGCTCCTCGCGATCGACGATCGGGGCCGGCTCAAGCTCTCCCGGCGGGCTGCCATGCAGACAGTCGAAGGAGCGTGACGCCGGGCCGACGCACCTGATCGCGGCCGACCGTGGCGTCGGCGGACGAGCTGGACCGCGGCGTCTTCCGGAGCACGCTCCCCGGCGGGACGGAAGTCCTGTCCGAGCGTATGGAGTCCGTCCGATCGGTCGCGATCGGGTTCTGGTTCAGACAGGGCCGGATTCACGAGCCCGCGGCCGAAGGCGGCGTGTCGCACCTCCTCGAGCACATGGTGTTCAAAGGGACCTCACGCCGCTCGGCTCGCGATCTTGCCTGGGAGCTCGAGCGCCTCGGGGGTGCCCTCGATGCGTACACCACGCACGAGAGCACGGCCTTCCAGGCCCGCGTTCCCGCCCACCACCTGGACACGGCGCTCGACGTGCTCGTCGACCTTTCTCTGCAGCCGCTCCTGCGCCATGAGGACCTGGCGCTCGAGCGGGAAGTGGTGTTGGAGGAGATCGCCGCCACCGAGGAGACGCCGGAAGAGGTGGCCTTCGAATCCCACGCGAGCTTCCTCTACGGGGGCCACCCTTACGGCGAGCCGATCATCGGGACGCAGGAGTCGGTGGAGCGGCTCACGCGGGAGTCGCTCGTTCGGGTGCACGAAGAGGCCTACCGGCCCTCGAACCTCATCGTGGCGGCGGCGGGCGCGGTGGACCACGAGGTGCTCATCGGGCGGTTGGGCGAGGCCCTCCCCGCGGACGGGGGCCCGACCCCGCGCCGAGAGATCGAAGAGCCGCGCGGCACTACGGGGCAGCGGCGCATCCGGCGGGAGGGGGGACGCCAGGCCCACATCGTGACGGGAGGCATGACCGTTCCGTACGCGGATCCGCTGCGGTACGCCGTGGTCGTCGCCTCCACGGCCCTGGGCGGCGGGATGAGCTCCCGCCTCTTTCAGCGCATTCGCGAGGAGCACGGTCTGGCGTACTCCGTCTACAGCTATCACTGCTTCTTCGCCGGCGCCGGACATGCGGGGGCCTACGTCGGGACGCGGCCGGAGACGGCGGGAGAGGCGCGCGAGGCCCTGTTCGAGCAGTTGCACGCGCTCGCCACCGGTGGGCTCGGAGACGACGAGCTGGCGGACACGCGCTCGCAGCTCAAAGGCCAGACGCTGCTCTCGCTCGAATCGCCGGCCGCGCGCATGAGTCGGCTCGCGGGGGTGGCGCTCTACGACCAGCCCTACCAGACGCTCGACGAAGTGGCGGCCCGCATCGACGAAGTGGACGCCGATCGCTGTCGGGCCGCCGCGGCCTTCTTCGAGCCAGCCCGCGCGGCGACCCTGGAGCTGTCCCCGACGTAGCCGTGGGGGGCGCGCGGGGCTCCGCCGCGGCCGGGTCGAGGGCCGGACCGGTACGGGCGTGACGACCGCGTGCGCGCCGCGTACCATGAGGCGCGCGCATCATCTCGAGGACCTCGATCCAGGAGCGGGCGAGCATGATCGTCGGAGTGCCGAAGGAGATCAAGGCGGACGAGAATCGGGTCGCGCTCGTGCCGGCGGGCGCCGAGGCGTTGGTCGCCGCGGGGCACGAGGTGCTCGTCGAGGCAGGGGCCGGCGAGGGCTCCGGGTTCGCCGATGAGGCGTACGCGTCCGTGGGCGCGACCCTGGTCCCCGCGGCGAAAGATGTGTGGGCGCGCTCCGAGCTGATCGTGAAGGTGAAGGAGCCCATCGAGGCCGAGTACGGTCGCATGCGCGCCGATCAGGTCGTCTTCACGTACTTCCACTTCGCGGCGGACGAGCGGCTCACGCGGGAGGTGCGGGACAGCGGGTGCGTGGCCATCGCCTACGAGACGGTCGAGCTTCCCAGCGGCGAGCTCCCGCTGTTGACGCCGATGTCCGAAGTCGCGGGCCGCATGGCGGTGCAGGAGGGCGCCAAGTACCTGGAAGCCACGGCCGGCGGGTACGGGATCCTCCTCGGCGGCGTGCCGGGCGTTCTCCCGGCCGAGGTCGTGATCCTGGGTGGCGGTGTCGTCGGCACCAACGCCGCCATCATCGCCTCCGGCATGGGCGCCCACGTCACGATCTTGGACGTGAGCCTTCCGCGCCTGCGCTATCTGGCCGAGGTCATGCCCGCCAACGTCGACACGCTCTACTCCAACCGACACACCATCCTGGAGCAGATCGCGCGGGCCGATGTGCTCGTGGGCGCCGTCCTCGTCACGGGCGGCAAGGCTCCCAAGCTCGTGTTGGAGGAGGACCTGGCGCGGATGAAGGATGGCTCGGTCATCGTCGACGTCGCGGTCGACCAAGGTGGATGCGTCGAGTCCGCGCGTCCGACCACGCATCAGGATCCGACGTACACGGTGCACGGGGTCATCCATTACTGCGTGGCGAACATGCCCGGCGCCGTGCCACGCACGTCCACGTTGGCGCTCACGAACGCGACGTTCCCCTACCTCATGCGGCTGGCGAACCAGGGGTGGAGAGCGGCGTGCGAGAAGGACCACACCCTCGCCCTGGGGGTCAACGCGGTATCCGGTCACATCACCTACCAAGCCGTGGCCGAAGCCTTCGATTACGACTACACCCCGCTGGCCGAGGCGATGCGCTAGCCCCGCCGCACGGGCTGAGCGGGGCGTCCTTTCCTCTGTTGTAGACC
Source organism: Gemmatimonadota bacterium (assembly GCA_041610455.1). Lineage (GTDB taxonomy): Bacteria > Gemmatimonadota > Gemmatimonadetes > Palauibacterales > Palauibacteraceae > Palauibacter. The sequence continues at coordinate 310 of JBFIOX010000193.1, read as the reverse complement.
GCACTTACATTGCTGCGTTATGCGCCGCCGGGAGGGATTCTCGGGCCCGCCGAGGGCCGGAACCCCGAACGGTCGACCGTCTGGGTGCCCGGCGGCGCGGGCTCGAGACCGGTGTGTGCGCGGCGTTCGACCGAGATCGGCGCGCCTGCACGCCTCTTGCTAGACGACGCGTGGGAAGGGGAGGGGGATGAGGAAGAGGCGCGGCCGTGCGCGTTCACACCTTCTTCGCTACCCCTCCCGCAGACGGGTCGCAGAGACCCTCCAGGCTCCTCCGACAGGCTCATAAATGGCGAAGTGGTCGTTGCGGGGC
>JBFIOX010000192.1:0-5619 GCA_041610455.1 Gemmatimonadota bacterium | reverse complement strand
TGCTGCGCGAGTTCGAGACCTTGCGCGCGAGCGGGCTGGCGGCGGTGCGCGCGCTCCTCGACAGGGGCGCGGACCTCGATCTCGGGGGGCGGCACCCCGAGCTGGGCGACGTCACCCTGGGCCAGCTGCTGGCCACCTGGGCGGTTCACGACCTGAACCACATCGCGCAGATCGCGCGCGTCGTGGCGAGACGCTTCGACTCCGACGTCGGCCCGTGGAAGGAGTACCTGCCGATCCTGCACGCCCGCGACTAGCTCCGCGCGCGGGCGGCGGCCGCCACGGCCTCGGCCAGAGCGCTCGAGAACGGGGGTCTGTGGACGCCCCACTCCGTGACGATGCCGGAGATGAGGCGGGCGGGCGTGATGTCGAACGCGGGGCTCCACACCCCGGCCTCCAGGGGCGCGGTGAGCGGGCCGAATCCCCGACGCACCTCGTCGGCCGCGCGGTGCTCGATGGGGATATCGGTTCCGGTGGGCGTGCCCAGATCCACCGTGGACGTAGGGGCGAGCACGTAGAAGGGGACGTCGTGATGCCGCGCGAGCACGGCGAGCGCATAGGTGCCGATCTTGTTGGCCGCGTCCCCGTTCGCCGCGATGCGATCGGCGCCGACGAACACGAGATCGGGCGGTCGGGTCGCGAAGAGCGCGCCCGCCATGTTGTCGGCCAGCACGGTGACCTCCACCCCCGCGCGTGCCAGCTCCCACGCCGTCAGCCGGCTACCCTGCAGCAAAGGCCGCGTCTCATCGGCGAACACCCGGACGCGACGCCCGGACTCGGCCGCGACGTAGATCGGCGCGAGCGCGGTGCCGATCCCGCCCGTCGCCAGCGCGCCCGCGTTGCAGTGGGTGATGACGGCGGTGCCGTCCTCCAGCAGGGCCGCGGCGTGCTCACCGATCGCCCGGCACGTGCGGCGGTCCTCGTCGAGGATCGCCTGCGCTTCGGCGGCCAGCCGTTCAGCGAGCGCCAACGGGTCGCCCTCCGGTCCATCCAGGACGCGACCCTGGCGCTGCAGGGCCCACGCGAGGTTCACGGCGGTGGGGCGAGCTTCGCCGAGTCTGGCGCACCACCTCCGCACCGCCTCGACCATCCCCCGGTGCGTCGTGCCCTCGCGGGCCATCCGACGCGCCAGCGCCGCGACCCCCATGGCGGCCGTGATCCCGATGAGCGGTGCCCCACGAACGCGTAGGCTGCGAATCGCCTCCTCGATCTCGTCCAGGGTGCCCAGCTCGCGCTGCACCACGGCGCCCGGCAGTCGCGTCTGATCGAGGATGAGCACGACGAGGCCGTCGGGGGCCCAGCGGATCGTCTCCGGCAGGGGGAGCGTCGAATCGGTCATGGCCGGCAAGCTACGTGGGTCGGCCGCTCCCGCCAGTTCAAAGGGCCCGGCCACCGGGAGGGGGGAGGCTCCTGCCCCGGTAGCGGGGGAACGCCGGCCCCGGGTGAAAACCGATCAGGACCGCGATACCTTCCGTCGCTCAGGCACGCCACATGGAGGTGTACGATGAAGCGCCGCTGGTCGCTGGGTCTGGTCGTTGCGGTCGCGGTCGCGCAAGTCGCGGTCGCGCAGGATGGGACGAGCCGGGAAGTCTTCGAGGCGGCAGACGTGTTCGAGCTCGAATACGTGGCCGACCCGCAGATCTCGCCGGATGGGAGCCGCATCGTCTACGTGCGCTCCTTCATGGACGTCATGACCGATCGGATGCGGAGCAACCTGTGGATCGCCGGTTACGACGGCGGTGGACACCGGCCGCTCCTCACGGGCCAGCAAAGCTACACGTCGCCTCGCTGGTCGCCCGACGGCACTCGGCTCCTTTACGTGGCGAGCGACGAGAACGAGAAGCGGCAGCTCTTCGTGCGCTGGATGGACACGGGACAGACGGCCATGCTCACCCACCTGCAGCGCGCCCCGAGCGGTCTCTCCTGGTCTCCGGATGGGCGGTGGATCGCCTTCAGCATGTTCGTGCCCGCCCCCGCCGAGCCGTTCGCCAAGATGCCGGCCAAGCCCGAGGGGGCGGAGTGGGCGCCGCCGGCGCGCACATACGAGCGTCTGCTGTACCGGATGGACGGCCAGGGCTTCCTCCCGCTCGGGCACACCCAGATCTTCGTGCTGCCGGCCGAGGGCGGGACGCCGCGCCAGGTCACGGACGGCCCGTACAATCACGGCGGACGGCCAGAATGGACGCCCGACTCCAGGCACCTCCTCATCTCGGCCAACCGCCGGGACGACTGGGAGTACCGGTTCGCCGATTCCGAGGTGTACGAGATCTCGATGGCGGATGGCTCGGTCCGACAGCTCACGGACCGCCGCGGGCCAGACGACGATCCCCGCGTGTCGCCGGACGGGCGACTCATCGCCTATACGGGCTTCGACGACCGTTTCCAGGGATACCAGGTCACCAAGCTCTACGTCATGAACCGCGACGGCACCGGCGCACGGCTCATCGCCGACGATCTGGACCGCGACGTCGGGAACCTGCAGTGGGCGGCCGACGGTCGCGGGCTGTACTTCCAGTTCGACGACGAGGGCAACACCGCGATCGGGCACGTCGATCTGAACGGTCGCGTCCGGCGGCTCGCGGCCGACGTGGGCGGCCTCTCGCTGGGCCGGCCCTACTCGGGGGGGACCTTCACGCTGGCCCGCGACGGCCGCTTCGCCTTTACGATCGGCACGCCCGAGAGCCCGGCCGACCTCGCGGTCGGAACGCCCCAGGGGAATACGCGCCGTCTGACGCGGTTGAACGACGACCTGCTGGGACACAAGGAGATGGGCGAGATCGAAGAGGTCTGGTACACCTCCTCCCACGACGGGCGGCGTATCCAGGGGTGGATCGTCAAGCCTCCCGGCTTCGATCCATCGCGACGCTACCCGCTCCTCCTCGAGATCCACGGCGGACCGTTCGCCAACTACGGCGACCGCTTCAGCGCCGAGATCCAGCTCTACGCGGCGGCGGGCTACGTGGTCCTGTACACCAACCCGCGCGGCAGCACGAGCTACGGGGAGGAGTTCGGCAACCTCATCCATCACGCCTATCCGGGCGACGACTTCCACGATCTCATGTCCGGCGTCGACGAGGTCATCGGGCGCGGATACATCGACGATACGCAGCTGTTCGTGACCGGCGGTTCGGGGGGCGGCGTGCTCACGAGCTGGATCGTGGGGCACACGGATCGCTTCGCCGCCGCCGCGGTGCAGAAGCCGGTGATCAACTGGTACAGCTGGGTGCTCACGGCCGACATGGGTGGGACCGGGGGGCTCCAGTACTGGTTCCCGGACGCGCCGTGGAACGCGCTCGAGCACTACATGGCCCGATCGCCGATCAGCCATGTCGGCAACGTGACGACCCCGACCATGCTCATCACCGGCGAGGAGGACTGGCGCACGCCGATGTCGGAATCCGAGCAGTTCTATCAGGCACTCAAGATCCGCAAGGTACCGAGCGCGCTGGTCCGCATCCCCGAGGCGTCGCACGGGATCGCCGATCGTCCGAGCCACCTCATCACGAAGGTGCAACACATCCTGGCGTGGTTCGACCGCTATCGCGCGAAGCCCGCCACCACCGCCGGGTGAGCCCGCGACCGCCGACATGACCGACTGGCACGAGAGCGACGAGTTCTGGAGCGCGTTCGGCGGTGGCATGTTCGACGATGCCGCCTGGGAGGCCGCCGCCTCCCAGGTGGAGGACATCGTCGCCCTGCTCGGGGCGACACCGGGCGCGCGCGTTCTCGATCTGTGCTGCGGCCCCGGCCGTCACTCGCTGGCGCTCGCCGATCTCGGCTACAGGGTCCTGGGCGTGGATCGCACGGAGGCGTTCCTCGAGGAGGCGCGGCGGCGGGCCGATGAGGCCGGGCTCGATGTGGATCTGGCGCACGCGGACATGCGCGAGTTCGTCGAGCCGGGCGCCTTCGACTTCGCCATCAACGTCAACACCTCGTTCGGCTACTTCCGGGATGCCGCGGACGACCGTCGGGTGCTCTCGCACGTGCTCGAATCGCTCAAGCCCGGGGGTCGCGCCCTGCTCGAGCTGGCCGGCAAGGAGGTGATCGCGCGCATCTTCCAGGCCCGCGACTGGACGGAGAGCTCCGGGGAGTTCCTTCTCTACGAGCGGCACATCGAGGACGATTGGTCGTGGATCCGCAATCGCTGGATCCGCGTCGAGCTGGACGAGCGACAGGAGTTCGAGGTCGAGCACCGCCTGTACGCGGCCTCCGAGCTGAAAGGATTGTTCACGGAGGTGGGATTCCGCGACGTCTCGGCCTACGGCGGGCTCGACGGCTCGCCTTACGACCAGGCGGCTAAGCGCCTGGTGGTGGTGGGCTCCCGGCCCTGACGCGAGACGCCGTCCCGGATCAGCGGGCGTCGTCGCGCGTCGCCGCGGCGACGCCTCGGCGAAACGCGATGTAATCCGTCGGCGCCGGCTCCGCGCCGCACTTCCGCAGGAGCATGGCGATCTGTCCCCGGTGATACGCGCCGAGCAGGAAGATGTGGAGGAGGATGTCCTCGAGGGTCGACTCGAACGCGAGGCCGGCGCTGTTCACGTAGGCGATCGGTCGGCCGAGTGCGCCTGCCGCGAGGCCCGCGAGCAGCTCGTCGAAACGCCGCTGCGTCTCGCGGGCCAGCCGGGACAGATCGCGCGTTTCGGGATCGGGCCACACCTCGCCACGCGCCGCACCCTCGATGCGGGCCAGCCAGACGTCCTCCGTGCCCAGGACGTGGGCGTAAAGCTCCCGCGCCTCGCGCGCATCGCCCGAAGCCTCGTCGAGCGCTCGTCCCACGCGGGCGTCGGCCCACGTCATGTGCTCGAACAGCCGTCGCAGGTGATCCACCGGATCTCCTAGAAGACGCGCGCGAAGCGGTCGCCGAGCTCGGCCAACCTGATCTTGCGCTCGTTGCTGAACACCAGGCGGACCCAGTTCGCGGACCCCTCGCCGCCCCAGGCGTCCATCGGCGTGGCCGCCACGCGCCCCTTCTCGAGCAGCATGGCCCAAGCGTCGCGGGCCGCGAGCCCCATGGCCCCGGCATCGAGCAGGAGCGACCACCCGCCCGCCGCTGCCCGGACCGGATAGGAGGCGAGCGCCCGCATCACCGTATCGCGTCTCCCCTCCCACCGCGCCGTCGCCCGCGCCACGTCGGCCGCCTGGTCGGGATCGGTGAGGGCCGCGAGCGCGCCGGGTTGGCCGATCCCCACCGGCGTCACGACGTTGTAGAGCCCCACGCGGCCTACCTCGGCCAGCGCGGCGGCCGGCCCGACCACCCAGCCGACCCGCCATCCGATCATGCGGTATTCCTTCGACACCGACCCGATGATCAACGTGCGCTCGCGCATGCCGGGAAGCGAAGCGGGGTGCACGAGGGGGCGCCCATCATAGAGGATGCGCTCCATGGCCGCGTTGTAGAGGAGCCACAGGTCGTGCTCGCGGCAGATCGCCGCGACCGCGCCCCACTCGGCCTCGTTGAGCACGCCGCCCGAGGGCATGGAAGGGTTCATCAGGAAGAGCGCGCGCGTGCGCCTGGTCACAGCGCGCGCGAGCCCGTCGATGTCGAGCCGCCACTCGGGTCGGGCCGACCCCTGCACCCAGGAGACGAACCGGGGGGTGGCCCCCGCCAGGCGGACGCGCTCG
>JBFIOX010000191.1:0-5654 GCA_041610455.1 Gemmatimonadota bacterium | reverse complement strand
CCGGGCCTCACTGCGCAACCAGGCCAGGCTGGTCGATCGGGTGGCGTGGACGCCCCTCGCGTGACAGCGGTATCGGGCCACCGGACGGGCCGTGAAGCCGACGTCGCCCTCGAGCGCCAGCCGGAGCCAGGCGTCCCAGTCCTCCGCCCGATCTCCCGTGTCGGTGGCGTAGAGACCCGCCGCGTGCTGCGCCGATGCGCGCGCGACGACCGACGGGGCGTGGATGTAGTTGCACAGCACGAGCTCCGAGAACGCATCCGTGCCGCCTTCGATCACATCCTCACGGAACGGCGATTCCCATCCCGGGCAGCGCCTGCCGGACGCCTCGACGGCTTCGACCGCGCCGTGCGCGAGGACGACGTCGGGCTCGCGCTCGAGCAGGGCGAGCTGGGTCTCGAGGCCGCCGGGCAGATAGGCATCGTCATCGTCGAGCCACGCCAGATAACGCCCGCGGGCCGTCAGGAGACACGTGTTCCTGTTGCGCGCGATGCCCACGCGACGCGGGTGCCGCCGATAGGTGATGCGAGGATCCCCGAGTGCCCGCACGGCCGCCTCCGTGTCGTCCTCCGAGGCGTCGTCGAACACCAGCACCTCCAGATCGTCGACGTCCGCGGTCAGCGCGGAGGCGATGGCCCCGCGCAGGTGCGGTGCTCGGTTGCGCGTCGGGATGCAGACGCTGACCAGCGGGGTCCGGCCCTCCCGCACCGCGGGGGCCGCGCGGGCCGGGGACACCTGACTAGTCGAGCTCATAGCCGAACGCCTCCAGTGCGTCCTGGAACGCGACCCGGCATACCCGGGCCAGGTCGGGGGCCAGCTCCTCGCGCCAGCGCCCGATGGAGGCGCTCGGATCCCGGCTGGTGCGGTGGCGGTCGAGGTCGCCTTCCCGGCGCGAAGCCCGCTCCACCACTCGGTCCAGGATCTCCGGGTCGGCGTCCAGGCCGAAGCGCTCGCAGGCCGTCGCCAGCGGCCCCCGGGGATCCAGCACCAGGTCCTCGTAGCGGATCAGGCAGGCCCGATCGGCTCTCTCCCGCCAGCCCTCGAGCAGCCGTTGCGCCCCGATGCGGAGGTTCCGCTCCACGAACTCGGCGTCGGTGGCGACGTTCTCGCGGCCGAACGCGACGAAGCCGCGCTTGGCGTTGAACGCGAGGATCGAGCACGCCATGTCGCGGAAGTCGCGGACCAGGATGATCTCGCCACCGCGGGGATACATCTCCCACATGAGGCGCGGCACGTGCCCCGGCGTGAGCTTCTCGGCGAACCAGGCCGCGCTCGGTTTCGCCTCGGCTTCGGCCGCGCGCCCGTAGAAGGCGTCGATGGACTGTTGCGCGAGCGTCGCCAGCGCGCGCGGGTAGTCGTTCGCGAACCAATCGCGCAGCGCCGGCTGGTCGCTCAGCGACTCGTGGTTGAACGGATGGTGGCCGATCGACCACAAGGAGTCGGGAAACGCATCCGGGTGCGACGACTGGAGCGCGTTGGCCGGCTCGGACAGCACCCGCACCATGTGCAGCCAGTAGGCCGCCGAGCGGGTCTCGTAGGGGTATCCCCCGTGCACCACGACCTGCGGGTGCTCGCGCAGCAGGCGCATGAGCCAGGTGGAGCCCGTGCGCCCCAGCGTGGTCACGCCCAGCGGGAGGAGCCGCGGCGCGTATCCCGGGGGGAGCGACGCGTGATCGGCCTCGATCGTGGCGAGGGGGCGGACCTCGCCGTCGTCGAACACGACCCGCAGCAGCAGATCGAACCGGGCGGGGAGGCCCAGGACGCTGAGCGAGGTACGAAACCCGCAGCGCTCGCGGACGGGCGTGCCCTCGAATCGCGCCGCCACGTCGCCTCGCAGGAACGCCAGGGGGATCTTCCGAATGACGCGGCCTTCGTGGAGGATGTCGATGGCTACGGCCGGCACGTCGACCCCGAGGGCCCATCCGGCCAGGGAAAGCGTGGTCCTCGTGCCCTCGTCGCCCGCGGACGGGCGGTCGATGGCGGCCCCCGCGATTCGGGATCGGTCGGCGGGCAGCAGCTCGACGCGGAGGATGCGTACCGGCGCGCCATCGGAGGACCCGGGGGCGTCCGGCGGGTGCAGCTCGAGTGCGGCGGCCTGGCCGCGGTGTCGGGGAGGGCTCATGCTCGCGTTCCTTCGGTTGCCGCCGTTCCGGAGACGAGGGGCCTCGGCGTGCGGCCGTTGAGCTCGTAGACGACGCATACCTCGGGACGATCCACAGAGCGGACGTACCGCGTCTCGAGGTGATCCCGGAAATCGGCGTAGTGTTCCAGCCACCAGGCGGAAGTGGCGGGGAACAGGAGGTAGTCGGCACCGGCCGCGCGCAGCGACTCCAGGTGGGAGATCGCATCCTCGCTGGTGCGCGGGTGGAAGCCGGCGTACAGACCGCTCTCATCGCGCGGGAAGTGCCACGCCTGGCGGCCGCCCAGGTGCATGAGCCGGTAGTCGCCTCGGCTCACCACCGCGATGGTCGCGCCGGCCGGCAGGGCGTCATCGACCACCTGCCGGATTCGATCGACCATTCCCGCGTAGTGGCGGGGGTCTTCCTCCGCCACGCGGAACGCGCCGCTCGGGTCCCCGGCGGCGCCCGAAGTCCGACGGGCCGCCTCAGCCGAGTCGTCGGGCGCGCGCGCAAGCGACGCATCGTATCTCATCTCGAGCGGTCCCTGCGTGCGGGCCCACTCGATGAAGGCGTCGCGATCCCGGCCCCGGACATCCGGAAACGCCTCCTGCAGGTCCACGCGGAGGGCATAGATCTGCTGCAGGAAGTAGCTCAGGCCCCCGCACTCGGGCCGCGGCCTCACGGCCCACTCGCGGAAGCCGGTCTCTCCCAGGTCGCGGAACGGATCGCCGAGCTGCGCGCGCTGGTCGGCGGGCAGCTCGAGGTAGAGCTGCCGCAGAATGGGATGGACGCGCGTTCCGTCGGCGAACCGGTCGTAGCCGTACTCCTCGTGCCGCGCGATCTCCCAGTCGTGTCGCTTGAGCCGGGCCGCGTAGTCTTCGAGCAGGTACGCCAGGCCGCTCCCCGGCTTCACGCGGGTGCGCGTCTGGTGCTTCGAGAGGAGGTCGGGCCGCTCGGGGTCGAAGCCGCTGATGTGGACGAACGCCGCCGGCGACCCGTTGATCAGGTACCTGTGCCCGTCCCAATCGACCGCGCGCTCGTGCAGGTTCCAGAACGCCACGTTGTACGTGGGGTCGCGCAGGAGGCGGGTGCCGGGGAACAGCCCGGGAACGAGGTCGATCCACTTCTGGTCGGTGAACAGTCCGTTCGGCACATCGATGCGGCAGCCGTCTTCGAGACGGTGCTCCCACCACGCCAAGAAGCGCCGCGTCTCGTCGGACCGGCGCACGCCGATGAAGCCGAGGTTGTAGGCCCCGGACACCATGATGTCGGGCTCGGTGGGGGTCAGGCCGTCGTCCGGGATCGGCCGGGTGATGTGCGGGGTGAGTACGATGTCTGCCGAAGCCATCGCCGCGCGCAGCTCATCGAGCCGCCGCAGCACCAGGATGTCGGGGTCGAAGTAGACGACCTCCTCCTCGCCGTACCCGTCGAACAGGAGCGAGAGGAGATACGGCTTGACGGCCGTGTTGAACTCGACCACGCCGTACTTGAAGGACATGCCCGGGAAGTCGGGAACCTCGAGCCGGCGCGGCGACACCACCTCGACGCCGGAGGGCACGTCCACCGTGCCCGGCTCGGCGTCGAGCACGAGCAGGTACCGGCGAACCTGGGGCTCGGTCCGCTCAAGGCTCTCGAGGAGGGCTCGGGCGTGCGCCAGGTAATTGCGGCACACGATCGTGCAGGCGGCGAAGGGGCGGTCGGGGGCGTGCGTGGCGGCATCGCCCGATGCCCGCCCCGCGGCGGCATCGGCCAGCGCGCGCTCTAGGTCCGCGACGCGCGCCTCGCACTCGACCACCCGCTCCTTGGCGGCCAGCCAGCGATCACGCAGCCCGCGGCGCGCCCCATCGTGGGGACGTTCGTCCGCCCCGGGCGCGACGTCGGAATCCCGCTCCGTCATCGGTGCTCGTGTTCGGCGCAGCCGAAGCAGCTCGGCCTCCCGCTCGGCCATCACCTCGAGGATGCGGCGCTGGAGGGAGAGCTGTGCCACGAGCGCGCCCTCCTCGGCGGGTCGGGAGACGGCGGGTCCCACTCGATCCTCGCTCACGCGGGCCACCTTGGCCCCGACCCCACGAGCGCCACGCCGTCGGCCGCGCCGGGTGCGCCGGGTGCGGCGGGCGGCTCGGGCTCCCCCGTCCCGCGGGCCCCCTCGGGGGCGGAGGCCACTCCCGGGGCGGGGGCCCCCGCGGCGGAATACGCCTCCGGCGCGGCGCCCCAGCCCAGGGCCCGGGCGATGGCGGCCAGCTCGGCCTCGGCCGCCGCGGCCCGCGGCGCGTTGAGTCGCCGCCTCTCCAGGGCCTCGACGTATGCCGCGCGCACCTCCCGCGCGTGCTCCGCCAGGGTGGTCACGCGGGCCGCGCGCGCGCCGTCGCTCAGCCTCGTCAGGAGACCGCGCTCGTTGCGGAGCCGGCCGAGCAGCGCGGCCAGCTCGTCGGGCCGGTCGTGCGCGTAGAGGAATCCGCTCACCCCATCCTCGATCGCGTCCGGCAGCGCGCCGAGCTTCGTGGTGATGGCGGGAACCCCCCGCACCAGCGCCTCCCGGATCACCAGGCAGAACGTCTCCGGCCACACGGAAGGGGCCAGCAGGACATCCACGTCCTCGAGCAGGAGCGAGAGATCCGACGGGTCGTAGGGACCGCACAGCCGGAGTCGCAGATCGGGCACCGCAATGGCCGCCTCGCGGAGCGCGCGCGCGTAGGCCGCATCGCCGACGGGGCCGTGCACGACGACGTCGACCGGCCCGATGCCGGCGCGCGTCAGCGCCTCGATCACGATGTGGTGTCCCTTGTGGGGCACGACGGCCCCCAGGATGGCCAGCGTGAGCCGCCGGGGGGCCGCCTCGACCGGATCGTCCGTCGGGAGTCGCCCCGACTCGCGGCCCGGGACCGCGGCTCGGGGCATGCGGATACCGTTGGGGAGCGCCCGGATCCGCCCCGGCTCCAGGCCCCACGCCCGGAACCAGTCGGCGACGAAGCGCGAAGGGCACAGCAACCCGTCCGGCACGTCGAGCAACCGGCGGAAGTACAGGGCGCGCAGCATCAAGGGTTCCCCTCCCGCGCGACGCGCCCCCGCGACCCGGTCGGCGGGAAAGCAGTGCGTGGCGCAGGCCATCCCCCCCTCGGGGCCTCCGCAGAGGGCGCCGTCGGGCCGCCGCAGCGTGATGCGCGGGCAGGGCACCCAGAAGTCGTGCAGCGTCATCACCACCGCGGCGCCGGCGCGGCGGGCCAGCCACAGGAAGCGCGGCGACAGGTCGACCAGGTGGTTGACGTGCACCACGTCGGGACGGAAGTCGTCCAGCACATTCCCGAAGGGCGCGTCGAGCGCGTCGGCCAGGTGGAGGAAGCGGTCGCGATCCACCCCCCCGCCGGTCAGCCGCACCACCTCGTAGCCCCCCGGGGGCGACTCGCGCAGCGGGCGCACGGGACCGGGACCGGGACGGCGGCACAGCACGGCGACCTCGTCGCCGCCTTCGGCGAGCGCCTGGGCCAGCGACTCCGTGTATCGCTCCACGCCCGCCACCGCATCGGGCGGAAAGCGGTG
>JBFIOX010000190.1:0-5684 GCA_041610455.1 Gemmatimonadota bacterium | reverse complement strand
CCGATCACCTTGTCGACCGCGTTGTGGCGCCCGACGTCTTCGCGCAGCAGCTCCAGGCGGCCGTCACCGTCGAACAAGCCGGCAGCGTGCAGCCCCCCGGTCCGCTCGAACACGCGCTGCCCCTCGCGCAGGGCGGCGGGGAGCCCCCGAATCACCTCGGCCGCGACCCGCAGCGGGCCCGGCGGCAGCGGGGCGCAGCCACGCACCTCCACCGCCTCGAGCGACGCCTTACCGCACACGCCACAGCTCGAGCTCGTGTAGAAATTCCGGGTCAATCCCGCCGGATCGAACGGGGCCCGCTCGGTGAGCCGCGCCGTGACGACGTTGTACTCCTGCGGGTCCACGTCGAGGCAGTAGCGCAGCTCGGCGAGGTCGGTCGGCGAGCGCATCAGCCCCTCCGTGAACAGGAAGCCGGCGGTCAGCTCGAAATCGTCCCCGGGAGTCCGCATGGTGACGGCGACCTGGTGCTCGCCCGTCGCCGGGGCTTCCAGCCGGATCTCCATCGGCTCTTCGACGGCGACCGCGTCCCGGCGGCTGCGCGAGCCCTCGCCCCGGACCCGCTCGATGTCGACCCGGGCGGTGCTCTTTCGCGGCGTGATCATGGCCCGAAACTACCCCGCGTTGCCGCTCGGCGCGCGGGCGGGTTAGTGTCGGGTGCGCGGCTGCCGGGCCGGTGACAAGACCCGCCGCTCCACTCGGCCGCGACGTCGAGGAGGGCGCGTCCCGCGGCCGTGCGAGCACCGCGGGGGTCGCCGAGCGCTCGAGCCCCGGGAGGTCACGCGTCGAGACGACATGACGAGCCCCGTCGAATGACGGACCCCTCCGACCGCGAGCTGCTGGATCGTTGGCGAGGGGAGCCGGCGCCTCTTCTTCCGATCCTGCATGCGTTCCACGAGCGCGACGGGCATCTATCCGAGGCCGCGCTGCGGACCATCGCCGCCGATCTGCGGCTTCCCATCGCGGACCTCTTCGGCACGGTGACCTTCTACCATCATCTGGCGCGCGATCCCGACGGGCGGAGCCGCCCGCGCGTTTGCGTCGGGCCGATCTGCGCCCTGCGAGGGGCGGACCGCTTGCTCCAGGGCCTCGAGCGGGCCGAGCCCATGCCGTGCCCGGGTCGCTGCGACGAGCCCATTCCGGTGCTGCAGGACGAGCGCATCCTGGTGGGGGCCGCGCCGGACGCGCTCCTCCCTCGGGCGGCCCCGCTCCCTCCCGAGCCCCCGCCGGGGGTCGTCGAGTGCGTGTTCGCGCACATCCGAATGCCGGGACGGGCCACCCTGGCGGGCTACCGCGCGGGCGGGGGATACGCCGGGCTCGACGCCGCTCTCGAGCGATCCCCCGGGGCCCTGCTCGACCTGATCGACGCGAGCGGCCTCACCGGGAGGGGCGGAGCCGGCTTTCCCACAGGGCGGAAGTGGCGGGCCGTGGCCGAGGCCGACGGGGGACCGAAGACGATCGTATGCAACGCGGACGAAGGGGAGCCTGGGTGCTTCAAGGACCGGGCGATCCTCGACTACGACCCGCACGCCGTCATCGAGGGAATGGCGGCGGCGGCCTACGCCACCGGCGCCACGCGGGGCTTCATCTACCTGCGGTACGAGTATCCGGAGACCTTCCGCACCCTCGAGGCCGCGCTCGAGGAGACCCGCGAGGCGGGGCGCATCGGGCCGGACGCGCTCGGCCCGGGACGGTCGTTCGAGCTCTTCGTGCGCCGCGGCGCCGGGGCGTACATCTGCGGCGAAGAGACCTCGCTCCTCAACAGCCTGGAAGGAAAGCACCCGTTCCCGCGCAACCGACCGCCCTTCCCGGTGACGCACGGGTACGAGAACCTGCCCACCGTCGTTAACAACGTGGAGACCCTGGCCTCGGTGCCGCCGATCCTCGCCCACGGGCCGCAATGGTATCGCGACCTGGGACTCGGAGAGCATGCCGGCACCAAGATCATCAGCCTGTCGGGGGACATCGCGCGCCCGGGCAACTACGAGGTCCCGATGGGATTCTCGCTGCGGACCCTGCTCGAGGACGTCGCCGGGGGGGCGCCGGCGGGCCGCACCATCCAGGCCGTGACGATGGCCGGACTGTCGGGCGGATTCCTGGCCGGGGAGGATCTCGATGTCACGCTGGATGAGCCCAGCGTGCGCGCGTGCGGCTCGTTTCTCGGCGCCGGCGGGATCATGGTGTTCGATGATTCGCGCGACATGGTGGCGGTGTCCCACGCGGCCATGGAGTTCTTCGCCGAGGAATCGTGCGGCAAGTGCTTCCCCTGCCGCATCGGCACGCGCCGACTCACCGAGCGGCTGCACGGGGGCGGCCCGCGAGAGCTCGGGGACTGGGTCGACGAGGTGACCGACCTGGGACAGACCATGAAGCAGACGAGCGCCTGCGGCCTCGGTCAGGCGGCCCCGCTCATCACCGAGAGCTTGCTGCGCTACTTCCCCGATCAAGTGGCACGGCACGTCGGCGCGGAGGTCTGAGGGCCGGCGGCTCCCGGCGCGCGCACAGGACCGCGGCGAGCTGCGCGCGGGGCGGACGACGGGGCGGGGTCAGCCCCGGGCGGCGACGTGGAGGCCGTTTACCAGCACGTCGAGCACCGCAGGCTCGATCGCGCTCGGTCCCCCTTCCTGCGAGAGTCCGCGCCACTCCGTGGTGGCGACGACGACGACCCGCAGGTCCGGCACCACGTACACGTATTGCCCCCCGTATCCCCACGCCAAGAAGGCCGTCTCCGGCTGGCTCTCGGAGATCCACCACAGGCGCCCGTACGTGTAACGCGTGAGGGGACCGTAGGCGGCGCGCCAGGAGAAGGCGGGGCTCGTGGCCTCCTCCACCCAACCGGTCGGGAGAACGCGTTGGTCGGCGCTCATCCCGTCCTGGAGGAACAGCTGCCCGAAGCGGGCCAGATCCCGGGCCCGCAGGTCGATCCCCGAGCCGCCGTTCACGCGGCCCTCGAGAAACGGCTCCCAGGCCACGCGAGAGATGCCGATCGGCGCGAAGAGGCGCCGTCTGGCGAGGCTGGGCAGCGTTTCTCCGACCGCCGTCTCGAGCGCGACTCCCAGCAGGTGCACGGCGGCGGAATTGTACGTGAAGCGCGTGCCGGGCTCGGCGATCAGCGGGCGCTCGAGCAGGGCGGCGATGTGATCTTCCGAGTTGATCCACTTCTGGTAGTCGTCTCCGCCCGATTCATTCCACTCGAACCCCGCGGTCATGGTGAGCAAGTGGCGGATCGAGATGCGCTCCTGCTCGTCGCTGAGACCGATCTCGGGCGGCAGGATCTCGCCGAGGGTCTGGTCGAGGCCGGTCAGGTGCCCTTCCTCGACAGCGAGTCCGGTCAGGGTCGACACGATGCTCTTCGTGACCGAGCGCACGTCGAACAGCGTGGAGGCGTCGGCACCCGCGAAGTACCGCTCGACGAAGATCTTCCCGTCCTTTACGGCGAGGAGGGAGCGGAAGCGCGGGATCGCCTCCGCCTGCGCGACGGCCGCGGCGGTGCGGGCGGCATCCGCCCCTACCTGGCGAGGCGAAACGACCTCCCAGGGCGCCGCCAAGCCGACGGGCTCGAAGGGCCGCAGATCGCCCTCGGACGGGTCCGGAGCGGTGGTCGCGTCCACGCAGCCCAGGACCGTCACCAAGGCGACGAGGCACCCCCTGGATCGGAGACGCGAGCCCCGGTGCCCGGCGTTCGTTCTCGCGCAGCGGCTCAGCATGCGCCAAAATTATGTCGTGCCCACGGCCCGCGCCCGCGCCACGCGGTAGGAGGAAGACATGGCCGAGCAAGGCGACTTCACCATTACGCTCGACGGCGAGAAGGTGCCCGTCTGCCGCGGGGAGACGCTGTTCGAGGTCTCGGAGCGTCACCGGAAGCGCATCCCGACCCTCTGCTACGATCCACGCCTCGAGCCCTTCGGCGCCTGCCGTCTGTGCATCGTCGAGCTGGAGGGCTCGCGCAACCCGGTGGCCTCGTGCACCATGCGCGCCCAGCCCGGCATGGTCGTGACCACCAAGTCGGCGCGGCTGGAGATGCACCGGCGGGTGCTCATGGAGATGGTGGCCTCCGAGAACCGGGACCTCGACGTCGATCCCCTGTCGGGGTACGCCTCGCAGGAGATGGCCGGTCTGCTCGACCGTTACGACGCGCGCTCGGGGCGGTTCGCCGGCGCCAAGTCGGGCCGCAGCCGCCCCGATGACGACAACCCCTTCATCCTCCGGGACTACGACAACTGCATCTCGTGCTACCGCTGCGTGCGGGTGTGCGCCGAGCAGGAGGGGGATTACGCCATATCGGTCATGAACCGCGGATTCGAGACGCGCATCACGACCGAGTTCGAGGGGCTGCTCAAGGGTTCCGCCTGCACGTTCTGCGGGCAGTGCGTACAGACCTGCCCCACGGGCGCCCTGAGCGACCTGAAGGCGCTGGCGCACAAGGACGTGCCCGGGGAGACCGAAAAGACGCGCACCATCTGTCCCTACTGCGGCGTCGGCTGCTCGGTCGACGTGATGACCCGCGGGAACCACATCGTCGGGATCCTGCCGGCCATGGATGGCCCGGCCAACGAAGGCGCGCTGTGCGTGAAGGGGCAGTTCGCGTTCGATTTCGTCGATCACCCCGAGCGGCTCGGGATGCCCTTGGTGCGCGGGGACGACGGCGCGCTGCACGAGACCGACTGGGACACGGCCCTGGACCGGGCCGCAGGCGGGCTTCGAGCGGCAATGGACACGCACGGTCGCCACGCCATCTACGGGGTGGCCTCGGGCCGCGCGCCCCACGAGGCCGCCTACATGATGCAGCGCCTCGTGCGCGCGGGCTTCGGGACCAACCAGATCGACAACTGTAGCCGTGCCTGACACGCTCCCACGGTCGCCGGTCTGGTGGCCTCAATCGGACGGGGAGCGATGTCGAATCCGCTGGTGGACATGGAGAAGCCCGATGTGATCTTCTGCATCGGGACCAACATGACCGAATGCCACCCCGTGGCGGCCACGCGGATCAAGCGGGCCGTGGCGCGCGGCGCGAAGCTCATCGTCGCCGATCCCCGCCGCATCCCGCTCGCGGACCTGGCCGACGTCTACCTCCCCATCCGCGTGGGCTCCGATTCGGCGCTCCTTCTCGCCATGGCGCACGTCATCGCCCGCGAGGGCCTGGCGGATGAGGACTTCATCGCGGAGCGCACGACCGAGAGCGCGGCCGACTTCCTCGAGCATGTCGCCGAGTATCCGCCCGAGTGGGCCGAGTCGATCACCGGGGTCGACGCGCGGCTCATCGAGAAGGCGGCGCGCTGGTACGGGGAGGCCGAGCGGGGCGCGATCTACTACACGCTGGGCGTCACCGAGCACATCTGCGGGGTGGAGAACGTGCAGGGCCTCTGCAACCTGGCTCTCATGACGGGCAACGTCGGGCGCGAGGGGACCGGCATCAACCCGATGCGCGGGCAGAACAACATCCAGGGGGCGGGAGACTGCGGCGCCCTGCCCAACAACTACCCGGGCTTCCAACCCGTCACGGACCCGGCCAACCAGGCCAAGTTCGCGCGGGTCTACGGCCGCACGGTCGATCTGGAGAAGGGCCCCACCAAGGTGCAGGCCCTGCAAATGTGCGGCGACCGCATCCGAGCCATGATCATCGACGGCGAGAACACGGTGGTCTCGGACCCGGAGCGCGAGCACTGCGAGCACGCGCTTCGAAGTCT
>JBFIOX010000189.1:0-5684 GCA_041610455.1 Gemmatimonadota bacterium | reverse complement strand
GGGCGGGTCGATCTCGTTCCGCCCGTTGGACGACTCCCCGGGCCGCGGGGTTGCCTGCGGAAAGCCCGGGCCGGGACCCGGCCGGGCTCAGCGATCGGGTGCGAAGAAGAGCGGGATGCCACCCTCGGTGGGGGCGATCACCATGTTGTTCTGTCCCTCGCCGATCTTGCCCAGCATCTCCAGGTAGCGCCAATACAGGTATCGCTGTCCCGCCACCCCGGCGAGGCTCTCGGCGATGACCTCCTGGGCATCGCGGATGCCCTCGGCCTCGGCCCGCTTCTGGTTGGCCTGCTCGACCACCACCTGGGTCTGGAACTGCTCGGACTGTACCTGCTGCTCCCGCGCCAGCTTGGCTTCGATGGCCTCGCGTATCGTCTCGGGCGGCACGACTTCGCGCACGAAGAAGTCGGTGATCTCCACCCCCCGTGGGCGCAGCCGGTCGGTCATCAGCTGCTCGATGCGCGCCGAGATGCCGGCGCGATTGGTGGACAGGATGTCGGAGGCCGCGATCTCGGCGATCGCGTCCCGGATAGCCGAGCGGTACGTGTTGTAGACGAACGCGTGCAGGTCGTCGGGCCCCCCCACCGTGAGGTACAGGTGGACGGCGCTGTCCGCCGCGAGCCGATACCGATACGCCGCGTCGACCGAGATCTGCAGCTGGTCGGACGTCAGGGCCGTGAGCCGCTCGCTCTGCCCTTCCGCGGGGTATTGGATCTCGCGCAGCGGGAAGTTCGTCCAGGAACGCAGGATGGAGTGGTACAGCCCCTGCCCGTAGGGCCGGCTGGCCACCGCGCCCGTGAGCGGGTTGCGCTTCACCCCCACCTCGAACTCGTCCACCCGGTTGAATCCGAACGACACCAGGATCAGGAGCAGCACGATCGCCCCCACCAGGGCGACGGTCCCGAGCCGGAGCGACTTCACCGTGTTCGCCATATCCCAAACCTTCCTGAATCGTGAGAACCGCGTCGGCAGGCCGACGTCCCGCGGAATCCGGCAACATAACCGCGAAGCCGCCGCGGGACCCGTGGCCGCGCTCGCGGGCCGCTCGTACCATCCCTCGGGACTGATTACCCGCGAGAATCGGGAGGATTCGTGGCGCGAGCGACGTGGAGAGGCGCGACGGTGGCCGAAGCCGAGGCGGTGGAGCGCGTGGAGGGGAACCTCTACTTCCCCCCGGACGCCCTCAGGCGCGAGCACTTGAGGCCCAGCGATACCACGAGCACCTGTCCGTGGAAGGGCGTGGCCAGCTACTACCACGTCGTCGTCGACGGCGAGATCAACCAAGACGCCGCGTGGACCTACGCGGACCCCAAGCCGGCCGCCGCGCACATCCGCGGCCACGTCGCCTTCTGGCGCGGGGTCGAGGTGACCTCGTGAGGCGGCGTGCGCCGTCGCGCGTCCCGGGGGGGGCGGGGCCGCGGCGTCGGCCCTGGGCGCCGTGGCGGCTGGGGGCGCTGTGGGCGTTGGCGCTCGGTCTGGCGATCGGCGGCTGCGATCGCTCGCCCACGCCGTCCTACAGCGTCCTCATCCGGGGCGGGACGGTGTACGACGGCACCGGCGGGGTACCGCGGGTGGCGGACGTGGCGCTGGCGGACGATACGATCGCGGCGGTGGGCGATCTCGCCGCCGCCACGGCCGACCTCACCATCGACGCCTCCGGGCTCGCGGTGTCGCCGGGATTCATCAACATGCTCTCGTGGGCCACCGAATCGCTCCTCGTCGATGGCCGCTCGCTGAGCGATATCCGACAGGGCGTCACGCTGGAGGTGTTCGGCGAGGGCGCGTCGATGGGTCCCCTCAACCCGTCGATGAAGCGCGAGATGCGGGAGCGGCAGGGTGACATCCGCTTCGACGTCGCCTGGACCACGCTGGGCGAGTATCTGGACCACCTCGTGGCGCGCGGGATCGCGACCAACGTGGCCTCCTTCGTGGGAGCGACCACCGTCCGCGTGCACGAGCTGGGCTACGACGACCGGCCGCCCTCGCCCGACGAGCTGGGACGGATGCAGGACCTCGTGCGGCAGGCCATGCGCGAAGGGGCGCTCGGCGTCGGGTCTTCGCTCATCTACGCCCCGGCGTTCTACGCCGAGACCGAGGAGCTGATCGCGCTGGCCCGCGCGGCCGGCGAGTTCGGGGGGTCCTACATCTCTCACATGCGAAGCGAAGGGAATCGGCTGTTGGAGGCCGTGGACGAGCTGATCCGTATCGCCCGCGAAGCGGAGGTGGCGGCCGAGATCTACCACCTCAAGGCGGCCGGCCGTGACAACTGGCCCAAGCTGGAGGACGTGATCGCGCGCGTCGAGCGGGCGCGCGCCGAGGGTTTGGCGATCCGGGCCGACATGTACACCTACACCGCCGGCTCGACGGGGCTTTCGGCGTCGATGCCCCCCTGGGCCCACGAGGGCGGACACGAAGCCATGGTGGGCCGCCTGCGCGACCCGGCCCTGCGGCGCCGCATCGCCGCCGAGATGCGCACGCCGACCGACGCCTGGGAGAACCTGCTGCTGGCGGCCGGCTCGCCCGACCGGGTCCTGCTGGTCGGGTTCCGGCAGGATACGCTCAAATACCTCACGGGCAGGACCCTGGCCGAGGTGGCGCGCCTGCGCGGGACCGGCATCGAGCAGACGGCCATGGACCTCGTCGTGCAGGACGACAGCCGCGTGGGCACGATCTACTTCATGATGTCGGAGGACAACGTCCGCCGTCAGATCGCGCTGCCCTGGGTGAGCTTCGGCTCCGACGCCGGCTCGTTGGCGCCCGAGGAGCCGTTCCTGAGCTCGAACACCCACCCGCGCGCGTACGGCAACTTCGCCCGTCTGCTCGGGCGGTACGTGAGGGACGAGGGTCTGATTCCGCTCGAGGAGGCGGTTCGACGCCTGACCTCCCTGCCGGCCGAGAACCTGAAGATCGTGGGCCGTGGCCGCCTCGCCCCCGGGTATTTCGCCGACATCGTCGTGTTCGATCCCGCCACGGTCTCCGACCACGCGACGTTCGAGTCCCCGCACCAGCTCGCGACCGGGGTGCGCGACGTGTTCGTGAACGGCGAGCGGGTCCTGGCCGAGGGGGAGCACACCGGCGCCATCCCGGGGCGCGTGGTGCGCGGACCGGGGTGGAGCGGCGCCGAGGGCGACCGCTGACCTAGGGCGAGGTTCGAGGCCCCTCCGGCCGCGCGGCGCCTACCGGCACCTCATCGAGCGGACGAGCCGCTCAGCCGCCGCGGGCGCCCCCGTCGAACGCGCGGCTGTCCGCCGCGCCCCACACCATGCCCGTGTCGGGATCGATGTGGATCCCCATCGCGC
Organism: Gemmatimonadota bacterium; assembly: GCA_041610455.1. Lineage (GTDB taxonomy): Bacteria > Gemmatimonadota > Gemmatimonadetes > Palauibacterales > Palauibacteraceae > Palauibacter. The sequence goes on along the minus strand of JBFIOX010000189.1, from coordinate 2,385 downwards.
TCCCCTGGTAGCCGCGCTCGCGCACCTCGTGCCCCATCATCTCGTACAGGCGACGCGTATCGGGCGAGATTCCCCACCCTTCGAACGAAGTCACGTCGGGCAGCCATTGGTGATGGATGCGCGGGGCTTCGATGGCTTCCCCGAACGTGGGTCCCGTCATACGGTGATCCACGACGTTGAGCACCACCTGTAACACCGTGTTGATGATCGTGCGCCCGCCCGGGCTGCCGATCACCAGCACGGGTTTCCCGTCGCGGGCCACGATCGTCGGCGTCATGCTCGAGAGCATCCGCTTCTCGGGGGCCACGAGATTGGGGGGCGTCCCGATCAGGCCCCGCGTGTCGGTGCGGCCCGGGATCGGGTTGAAGTCCCCCATCTCGTTGTTCAGCAGGAATCCGGCGCCGGGCACCACGATGCCCGACCCGTAGGAGTACTCGAGCGTGTAGGTGAGCGAGACGGCGTTGCCCTGCGGATCCACCACCGAGAGGTGCGTCGTCTCTTCGCTCTCGGCCGGGAAGATGCCGTTGAAGGCGGCCGAGTCGCTCTCGGAAGCCATGAACAGATCGATGCTGGCGCGCAACTGATCCGCGTAGGCCTTCGAGGTGAGCCGCGCGACCGGCATCTCGGGGTTGAAGGCCGGGTCCCCCAGGTGAAGCGCCCGGTCGGCGTAGGCGCGGCGCATCGCCTCGGTCAGCAGGTGCAGGTAGAAGGCCGAGTTGTGCCCGATGCGGCGCAGGTCGAAGCCCTCGAGGATGTTGAGCATCTGTACGAGCGCGACGCCGCCCGAGCTGGGCGGGGACATCGCGTACACGTCGTAGCCGCGATACGTCCCGTGGATGGGGGGCTGCTCGACGGCCTCGTAGCGCGCCAGATCCTCCTCGGTGATGAGTCCGCCGTGCGCCGCCATGAACCGGGCGAGCAGGCGCGCGGTCTCGCCCCGATAGAAGCCGTCGTGACCCTGATGCTGGATCCGTTTCAGCGTCTCCGCCAGATCGGGCTGTTTGAAGGGCTCGCCTGGCTCGTACAGATCCGTGCCCCCCTTGAGGAACGCCGCGCGGGTCGCCGCGTACAGCGGGCCATCGCGGCGCTGCAGCGACTCGAGCCAGCCCTGCATGGCCCAGGTGGACGGAAAGCCGTCCGCCGCCAGCCGGATCGCGGGCTCCACCAAGTCGGCCCAGGGGAGGCGACCCAGGCGCTGATGCGCCTTCCACAGCCCGGCCACCGTGCCGGGCACCCCTACCGACAGAAGCCCCTCGTGATTGGAATTCGCCCGGATCTCGCCGGCCGCGTCGAGGTACATGCGCTCGGTCGCCGCCAGCGGGGCCTTCTCCCGGAAGTTGAACGCCGTCACCTCGCCATCGGCGCCGTGGTACACGAGGAAGCCGCCGCCTCCCACGTTGCCCGCCGAGGGCAGCGTCACGGCGAGGGCGAAAGCGGTCGCCACGGCCGCATCGGTCGCGTTCCCCCCGCGGGCCAGGATCTCGTTCCCCACCTCCGAGGCCAGGTAGTGGCTGCTGACCACCATCCCCTCGCGCGATGGCGCGGCGAGCCGCCCGCTCTGGGCGAGCAGCGGAGCCAGCGGAGCGAGCGTCGCGGCCAGCGCCCCGACGGCGGTCCACGCCCGACGGCGCGCGGCGGCGCCGAGCGGCCGGCGCTTCGACCAAGGGCCGGCAGGTCGCGCCCGCGCGCCCGTGGCTGGGGCTCTCGCCTGCCTCGCTGTCTGCGCGCGAACGGTCAAGGGTCCTCCTCGATCTGCTCTGCTCGGTCACGGCGGGTCGCCCCGCCACGCGGATGCACGCCGACAACCTCGGGCGGCTGGTGACGGATCGAAAGGGCCGCTTCGAAAGCGGGGTCGCCTCCGGATGGGCGGCGCTCCCGACCCTGGCGCCACCGTTGCAAACCAGTGCGATGGCCGCGCATCGGCGGGCGCGGAAAGTTCCACGAACACACTTTATATAAACGATTGTAAACAATTGTATTGTCATGAGTTGACTGGCATCATTCGTGTGTCGTCCAAAGTCGGGATCGGGATCTTGCGTCCGCAAAACGCGGGTTCGCGGTCGCGAAACACCATTTCGTGCAGCTCCAACGAGAGCCGGGAGGTAGTTCGATGACGCAGGATTCCGGGGCCCGACCAGGCGACGAGAACGCCGACGCCGAGCCGAAAGGCGCCTCCGACCCGCTGACCCAGCCGCCCCGGAATCCCTTCTTGCTCGTGCCGAACGAGGGTGCCGAGGGATCCGGTCCGGCGTCGGACGACGTCCTGGCCCGCGTGGCTCGCGTGCTCACCGCCGCCAAGGGTGACGGCGCGCTGCTCGGCCCCGTGCGGACCGTCACGGCCGCTTGGCTCGAGCCCGACGGCTGGCAGATCGGCCTCGGCCTTCT
>JBFIOX010000188.1:0-5718 GCA_041610455.1 Gemmatimonadota bacterium | reverse complement strand
GCGCCGGCGTGCGCCAGGGGCGCGCGCGGCGCGGCCTTGGCGGTCAGGTAGCCGGCGAGGCCGGCCACGAGCAGTCTCGTGGCAAGGCTGGCGGCGAGGAAACCGGCGGTCGGCGACGCCTCGGGCCCCATGCCGGTGAGGGCGATGACCGCGCGGCCCGCCGCCACCGAGCCGATCGTCACCACCGCGAGGCCCACCAGCACCGCGGCGACCCCCCGCAGGAGGGTCCCGTCCCCCATGCGCGCGACGACCTCGGCGGCCCGGTCGAGCTCGGGGCGCTCCGCCGGCTCCTCACCCGGCGGGGGCGGCTTCTCCGGCCGCTCGGCCACGGTCGCCTCAGCTCCCCTTCACGACCGGCAGCACCAGGTGCGAGGGGCGCTCGGCCGAATGGTGGATCTCGTTTCGGGCCACCACCCACGCCGTCTCGTCGTAGTTGTCGCCACCTGTGTTCAGGTTGCGATCGAAGCGTGGGAAATTCGAGCTGGAGACTTCGACCCGGATCCGATGTCCCGGCGCGAACCAGTAGGACGTGGCGTGCAGGTCGATGTCGATCCGGTACGTGCGACCGGGCTCGAGCAGCGCGGGGCGCTCGTAGCCGTGTCGGTAGCGGGCCCGCTGGATGCCCTCGACGATGTTGATGGCGCGCCCGTCAGGCAGGACATCGAGCAGCTTGACGGTGAAGTCGGTGTCGCGCGCCGACGAGACCACGTAGAGCACCGCTCGAACCGGACCGGTCACCTCGAGTCCGTCCGGCCCCATGGGGGCGCTGGTGTACACGAGCACGTCGGGACGGTCTTCGATGTCGGACTGATCGAAGGCGCCGGGCTGGTCGTCGGGATTCCCGGTGCAGCACACCGACCCGCCGCGGGAGGGGACGGGGTCGGCCGGGTCGTAGACATAGCGGTCCGGCGGCTCGTCGAGCGGTTCGCGCGCGCTCAGCCCGCCTTCGCCCGATCGGGTGTTGGCGCTGCCCCCGCTGTGCAGGTACCAGCGGACGAAGTCGGCGCCGGGCACCGGCCAGGTGTCCGCGGCGCGCCATTCGTTGCGCCCCATCACGTAGTAGCGGACCCGGGGCATGGCCGTGATGCCGTTGTCCTCGCCCTTCAGCCAGTGGTCGAACCAGCGCAGGTACACGGTCCGGTACGGGAAACGGGCGTCGCCGACATCGACCTCGCCGACCACGGTGTGCTCCGTGGCGCGCTCCGAGTTGCAGTGGGTCGCCGGGGAGAGGATGACGTACTGATGGTCGCCGCCGCGCGCGCTCGTCGCGTTCCGACGCATCAGACGCCACTCGAGCAGCGTCTCGGCGGCGCCCAGATCGTACCACGAGTTGACGTGGAGAGCCGGCGTGTCGAAGCGGTCCGCGTCGGTCATGAAGCCGAGGCCTTCCCACCAGGGGCCGGCCAGCGGCTCGGAGAGAAACTCCTCCCAGTCGGTCTCGCGGTCGGGCGGGCCGTACCTGGCCATCAGATCGATCGTGGGGAGCTCCCGCAGCGCCGCGGCGGTCTCGACCGGCGGAGGCGGCCTCCCGCCGGGGAGCTTCCGCCCCGCGAAGCGGAACCAGCCGAAGCTGGCCGAGAGCGCGAAGGCGCCCCCTTCGTAGACGCCGAAGTATCCGTAGCGCCCGCCGGCCGATCCCACCGCGCCGCCCGCGGCCTGCGGGATGGCGGCGGCGTGCGCCGGGTGGCGCATGGCGGCCAGCTGGATCTGGTTCTCGCCCAGGTACGAGCAACCGTAGGTCCCCACCTTGCCGTTCGACCAGGGTTGCTCGGACGCCCACTCGACCGCGTCGTAGCCGTCGTTCCGATCTGCGGCGGACACCGTGTATTCGCCTTCCGAGCGGAACTTGCCCCGGGTGTCCTGCACGACGACCGCGTATCCGTGCCCCGCGAAGAAGCGCGCCGGCTCGATCGCGCCCGTGACGTAGCTCTCCTTGTCGTAGGGCAGCCGCATCATCACGACCGGCAGCCGCTCGCCGCGGTCGGCCGGACCGACCGGCAGGTACAGGTCGGTGGCGAGGCGCACGCCGTCCCGCATGGGCACCATGAGGTCCTTCTCCACCCGCACCTCGTAGCGGGGGGCTGGCGGCGTGAGCGACAGCTCGAGCGCCGCCGCGCCGGGAGATGCACCGCGGGGCGATCCGTCGGCGGCGGCCCTGGCGGCACCGGATGTGTCGTCGGCGGGTGTCGACACCGCGCGCTCCGGGGCAGACCCGGCGCCCGGCGGCTCGGCCGGGCCGCACGCCGCCAGCCACGACCAGGCGAGCCCCGCCGCCACCAGCCGCATCGACCGCCGCTTCCACGCGCGCGAGCGGCGACGACGCTCCGGTACGGCTCGCGCGGGGGGTACGGCGTCGGATCTCATCATGGCCTGCTCGTCCCTTCCTGTCGGGTCGCGCCGCCGATCCGCGGGGCGCCTCCGCGGGCGGCTCGCTCCCAAGCTGGGCGGCTCGGGCGGGGGCGGCCAGGTGGCGGTTTCCCCCCGGGCGCAGCCGACGTAGGCTACCGCGCAGCTCAACCGGAGGAGAGTCGCGTGGCCGCCGAGGCGTACGAGCGCATCTACGAGGTCGTCGAGCGCATCCCGAGGGGCAGGGTCGCCACCTACGGGCAGGTGGCCCGGCTCGCCGGATTGGGACGTCACGCCCGACTGGTCGGCTACGCGCTCCACGCCTGCGAGCGACCGCTGCCCTGGCATCGCGTCATCAACGCCCGGGGCGAGATCAGCTCGCGGTCGGATGCCTTCTACGAGGGGCTCCAGCGCCGCCTGCTGGCCGAGGAGGGTGTGCGCTTCGACGCGCGCGGGCGGGTCTCGCTGGGCCGCTTCGGCTGGCGCGAGCCCACCGGTTCCGAGGCATGAATCGCGACGCGGAGTATTGGCGCCGGAACATCCGCTACGTGGGCGGCCTGCTCACCGTGTGGTTCCTGGTCTCCTACGGCGCGGGCATCCTTTTCGCCGACGCGCTCGACTCGGTCCGCATTCCGGGCACCGGATTCCCGCTCGGCTTCTGGTTCGCGCAGCAGGGCTCCATCTACGTGTTCGTGGCGCTCATCTTCGTTTACGTCGCGCTCATGAACCGGCTGGACCGCGAGTTCGACGTGGACGAGGGGGACCAGGGAACCAGGGCCGAGCGCCGCGCCCGCGCGGGCAGGACGCGACGCGCCCGCCGGGACGTCGTTCGGCGCGGGGGGGATGAAGGGGAAGCCGGCTCTAGTCCCCCCACGCCGGAGCGCCGGCATTGACCGTCCAGGCCTGGACCTTCGCGCTCGTCGCGCTCTCTTTCGCCCTCTACATCGGGATCGCGATCTGGTCGCGAGCTCACTCGACGAGCGAGTTCTATGTGGCGGGGAAGGGCGTCCACCCCGTGGCGAACGGGATGGCGACGGCGGCCGATTGGATGTCGGCCGCATCCTTCATCTCGATGGCGGGCCTCATCTCGTTCCTGGGCTACGACGGGTCCGTGTACCTCATGGGCTGGACCGGCGGCTACGTGCTCCTCGCCCTCCTCCTCGCCCCCTATCTGCGAAAGTTCGGGGCGTACACGGTCCCCGACTTCGTGGGCGATCGGTACTACTCGCAGACGGCGCGCATCGTGGCCGTCGTATGCGCCATCTTCGTCTCCTTCACCTACGTGTCGGGGCAGATGCGGGGCGTCGGCATCGTGTTCGGCCGATTCCTCGAGATTCCGGTCGAGCTGGGCGTCCTCATCGGCATGGGCATCGTCTTCTTCTACGCGGTGCTGGGCGGCATGAAGGGGATCACCTACACGCAGGTGGCGCAGTACTGCGTGCTGATCTTCGCCTACACCGTGCCGGCCATCTTCCTGTCGTTGCTGATCACCGGAAACCCCATCCCGCAACTGGGCTTCGGGGGCGCCGACCGGGAGACGGGCACCTTCCTGCTCGACCGGCTGAACGGACTGCACGAGGAGCTCGGGTTCGCGCCGTATACCGCGGGCACCAAGTCGACCCTGGATGTCTTCGCGATCACGGCCGCTCTCATGGTCGGAACGGCCGGGCTGCCGCACGTGATCATCCGCTTCTACACCGTCCCGCGCGTACGGGACGCGCGCGTGAGCGCGGGCTGGGCGCTCGTGTTCATCGCACTCCTGTACACCGCCGCCCCGGCCGTGGCCGTGTTCGCGCGCACCAACCTGCTCAACACGGTCTCGGACCGGCCCTACGCCGAGATGCCGGACTGGTTCACCAAGTGGGAGAGCACGGGTCTCATCACCTTCGAGGACCATAACGGGGACGGGCGGGTGCAATTCGTGGGGCCGGCGGCGACCGACGCGACCGGAGCGCCGATTCCCAACGAGCTGACGATCGATCGCGACATCATGGTCCTGGCCAACCCCGAGATCGCCCGATTGCCCAACTGGGTCGTGGGCCTGGTGGCGGCCGGCGGGCTCGCGGCGGCGCTGTCGACGGCGGCCGGGCTCCTGCTCGTCGTGTCCACCGCCGTCAGCCACGACCTGCTGAAGCGCGGGTTTCGCCCGAGCATCACCGAGCGGGGGGAGCTGATCGCCGCGCGCGTGAGCGCCGCCCTGGCCGTGATCGTGGCGGGTTACCTGGGGATCGATCCGCCCGGCTTCGTCGCCGAGGTCGTGGCGTTCGCCTTCGGCCTCGCCGCGTCCTCGTTCTTCCCCGTCATCATCCTGGGGGTCTTCTCGAAGCGCATGAACCGGGAGGGCGCCATCGCCGGCATGGTGTCGGGCATCACGCTCACCGCCGCCTACATCGTGTACTTCAAGTTCATCGACCCGGCCGCCAACTCGGCGGACCACTGGTGGTTCGGTATCTCGCCGGAGGGGATCGGGGCCGTGGGCATGATGCTCAACTTCGCGGTGGCCCTCACCGTCGCGCGGCTCACCGAAGCGCCACCCGCCCACGTGCAGCGCCTCGTGGACCAGATCCGCATCCCGCGCGGCGCGGGGGCGGCGCACGAGATCGACGCCTAGCGGGGGCGGGGGCGTGGGGCACGCGACGCGACCGAAGAGGGCGTGGCCTCGCCTGCCCGAGCCGCACCGGGCCTTCCTGGAGCGGGCCCTCGCCGTTTTTCGGGAAGACGCGCGGCTGGTCGGGGTGGCCGCTGGCGGCTCGTTCGTCACCGACGAGGTGGATGCCCACTCCGACCTCGACCTCGTCCTCGCCGTGTCTCCGGAAGCCTGGCCCGCCATTCTCGACCAGCGGATCCCCATCGCCGCCGCGCTGGGCTCGCTTCTGGCCGCCTTCACGGGGGAGCACGTGGGGGAGCCCCGCCTCGTCATCTGCTTGTTCGGGCCTCCGCTCCTGCACGTCGACCTCAAGTTCGTGTCTCTGGACGACGCGCACGATCGGGTCGAGGACCCGGTGATCCTGTGGCAGCGTGGTCGGGCGCTCGGCGAGGCCTTCGCGCGGGCTCCCGCCCGTTACCCCGAGCCCGATCTGGCGTGGATCGAGGAGCGGTTCTGGGTCTGGGTCCACTACACCGGGCTGAAAATCGAACGTGGAGAGCTCTTCGAGGCGCTCAACGCGCTCGGCTTCTTCCGCTTCAAGGTCCTGGGGCCGCTCGCGCTCCAGCGTGCGGGCGCGCGCCCCGACGGCGTGCGGCGGGTGGAGCGGCACGCGCCGAGCGTGGCCGCGCGGCTCGCCCGCTGCGTGGGCCGGGCGGAGGCGGCCGCATGTGTGACGGCTCTCGAAGCCGTGGTCGACCTGTACGCCGAACTCCGGGCCGCCCCTG
>JBFIOX010000187.1:0-5725 GCA_041610455.1 Gemmatimonadota bacterium | reverse complement strand
TCGAGATAGGTCGACCGGAACGCGGTCCACGCACCGCCGTCCGCCCACGTAGACCGCGGCGATGTCGCGGCCGTCGCCACCCACCAGCCACGCATCGAGAGCCGATGCGGGTTCGTGACCGGCGATCGCCGGCCCCTCGGCATCGAGCACCAGCAGATCGGCCGGCGCACCGACCTCGATGCGGCCCGCCGCGGTGGCGGTGGCACGGCCGCCTCCGGCGGCGCACCAGGTCCACAGGGGCGCGCCGAGGCCCGCGTCCGTCGAAAGGCGGGCCCGCCGGCGATCCTTGAGGCGCTGCCCGTACTCGAGGGCCCGCAGCTCGCCCACCGCGCTGATGCGCGCGTTCGAGTCGGATCCCACCGCGGCGACGCCTCCCTGGACGAAGTGTTCGTGCGCTTCGAACAGACCGTCGCCCAGGTAGGCCTCCGTGAGCGGGCACAGGACGACGACCGCCCCGCTCTCCCGAATGCGGGCCCGCTCGCCGGCCGTCGCGTGCGTGGCGTGCACCAGGCTCCAGCGCGGGCCGAGCCCCACGTGCTCGTCCAGGAGCTCGATCGGACTGCGGCCGAAGCGCTCGCGGCACTCCGCCACCTCGCGCTCCTGCTCGCTCACGTGTATGTGGAGCGGCGCCGCGTCACCGAGCAGATCGTCGGCGCCCTGCACGAGGGCCGCGAGTTCGCCCGGCGGGACGGCGCGCAGCGAATGGGGGGCCAGGCCGGCCGCGCGGCTCCCCAGCCGCTCGACGGACGCGAGGAAATCGTCCACCGAGTCGTGCGCGAAGCGGCGTTGCTCGGCCGCGGCGGACGATCCATCGAAGCCGGCCGTGCGGTAGTACGCGGGCAGCAGGGCCAGGTCGATCCCCACCTCGCGGGCCGCATCCGTGATCGCGTGGCTCATCTCCGGCCCGCGCTCGCCCTCTCTCCCGTGGTGCAGGTAGTGGAACTCGGCGACGCGCGTGAAGCCCTCCCGCAGCATCGCCGCGAACGCGTACTTGGCGATCGCCGACAGCTGCTCGGCGTTGACCGCGTTGGCCAGTCCGTACATGGCCCGCCGCCAGCCCCAGAACGAGTCGTCCTTCCCCGTGGCTTCGCCGAACCCCGCCAGGGCCCGTTGGAAGACGTGGGAGTGTGCGTTGGGCATGCCCGGCAGCGCCAAGAAGCCTTCGTAGGGAGGGGCCCCGGGCGTCAGGGCCGCGATCCGCCCCGCTCCGTCCACCCGGATGGTGGTGTCCGCGTGCAGCCCATCCGGCCGCAGGACGGCCCGAAACGTCAGGTCGCGGTTCACGGGCGCCACCTCCGAGTTCCCCGGGTCTCCATGGGCCTGCGGGGCCGGATCGTCCCGGCGCCGCCCCCAGACGGACGCGAAAAAGGGTGCGGGGCGGCCCGCCGGGGCGAAAGCCCCCGACGGCCCGGGGCGCGGGGCGGGCTTGCGGCAAAATATATAACAAATTATATAAATACTTGGATACTAGATGAGGAGCGGCGCCTGTGAGCCTCGAATACATCCTCCTGGGCATGCTGGATGAGCCCGCGTCGGGCTACGACCTCGGACGCGAGTTCGAGCGGAGCGCCCGGCTCTATTGGTTCGCGGAGTTGAGCCAGGTGTATCCCACGCTGCGCCGCATGGAGGCCAGGGGCTGGCTCACCTCGAGCGAGGCGCCCTCGGAGCGGGGGCCGAAGCGGCGCGTCTACCGCCGCACGCCGGAAGGTGAGGCCGAGCTGCACGCGTGGCTGCGTGGGCCCCCGCAGCTGCACACCGTCCGTCTTGCCTACATCGCCCAACTCTGCTTCCTGGGCCAGCTCGAAGATCCCAGCGAGACCGTGCGGTTCGTGGACGCGCTCAAGGCGGAGCTCGAGGCGCGGCTGGCCCGGTTCGAGGCCATCGAGGATCTGCATCGCCTCGAATGCGGGGACGTCGACGACCTGACGGACGCCCACTTCCACGAGTTCGCGGCACTGCGGGCCGGCATCCACGTGGCCCGCGCCCGACTCGCGTGGTGCGACGAGACGCTGGCGCGCCTCGAGGAGCGCCGCCACCGCAGAGGGGTCGCCGAAGCCGACCACGAGCCGCTCGAGACCGCGGGGAGGACATGATGGACACGCTGTTCGGCGGCACGCGCTGGATCCACATATTCGTGGGGTTCACCGGCCTCTTCGCCTTCTGGTTCCCCGTATTCGCCAGGAAGGGCGGGCCGACGCACGTGCGCATGGGCCGCGTGTTCGAGTGGGCCGCGTACGTCGTGGCCGGCACCGCGGTCTTGAACGCGCTCGGCCGACTCACCCAGGCGGTGATCGAGGGAGCACGGCTCGCCGACAACCGCGCCGAGTTCGGCTTCGCGATCTTCCTGGCCTACCTGGGGATCGTCACCTTCGCCTCCGTGCGGCACGGGGTGCGCTCCGTACGGCTCAAGGGAGACTTCGCGGCGTTGCGGACTCCGTTCCACGTCTCGCTGGCCGCGCTCTCGGTGCTGGGCAGCGCCCTCGTGGTGGTCTACGCGCTGACGTTCTGGTCGGGGCTCTCCATCGTCCTTCTCGCGTTGAGTCCGGCGGGCGTCGGACAGGGGGTCGCCATGTGGTCGCAAATGACGCGGCCGCCCAGCGAGCGCATGGCTTGGTACTACGCCCACATGGGCAACATGATCGGGGCCGGGATCGCCTTCCACACGGCCTTTCTGGTCTTCGGATCGGCCCGCTTCGTGCCGTTCGAGCTGCCCGGCATGTGGCAGATCGTGCCCTGGATCATGCCGGCCGCGATCGGCACCGTCGCGGGACGCGTGGCGGAGAATCGGTACCGCGAGCGGTTCCGCGAGCCACGACGCCGCTGGCGAGCGCGGAGGGGGGCGTCCGCGTCGGCCTGAGCCCGCTGCGCCGACCGCCGCCCGCCGCACACGCCGGGTCGCGGAACCGCCGTACCGCTTGCCAGCGGCGCGGGCGGTTCGCAACGTCAGGTGTCCCTGAACGACGGGCGCACACGGCCGGACCCCCCTGGCTCTAACGCGCCCCGTGGTGACAGACGTGAGCGCGACGCCGCAGCCATGAGATCCGGAGGGAGAAGGAGCCCGTGGGGCGTCGTGTGCGCGCTACTCCTGCTCGGTTGTCAGAACGGAGCCTTTACGCCCGAGGGCGGATCCGGCCCTTCGTCCGGCAATCAGAGCATCCTCTTCTACGAGGTCGCCATCGCCGGTAGCACGCACGGCTGCGCGCTCGTCAACGGCGGCCGTGCCCTGTGCTGGGGCTCGGGAGGCGACCTGGGCGATGGCACGGAAGAGAGTAGCGACACGCCGGTGCGAGTCCAGGGACCCCAGCTCTTCGCCCAGCTCGACCTCAATTCCTTTTCCTGCGGGGTCACGACCAACCAGCAGGCCTGGTGCTGGGGAAACAACGCGGAGGGGCGGCTGGGCGACGGGACGGCTGCGTCCCGGTCGCTCCCCACCGAGGTCGACACGCCGCTGCGTTTCGCTCACGTCACCATCGGCTCGGTGCACGGGTGCGCACTCACGATTCAGGGCGCGCTGCACTGCTGGGGATCCAACCGGTTCGGCCAACTCGCATCCCACCCCGACACGCTCAGCCTCCGCCCCATCCCCGTGGCTCCCGCCATGTCGTTCCGGGCGGTCGACGCGGGCGGGCTCCAGACCTGCGCCGTCGATGCGAACGACGCCGTGTGGTGCTGGGGCGGGCCCTGGGGGGCCTCGCTCACGCAGGTCCAGGGGAGTCCCGTGTTCAGCCAAATCTCGGTCGGTGATCAGCACGCGTGCGGGCTGACGTCCGATGGAGAGGCCTTCTGCTTCGGCGAGAACACCGAGGGGCAGCTGGGCGACAGCACCTTCGTGTCGACGTCGTTGGGAGGACCGCCCGTGCGGGTCGCCACCGCCGAGCGCTTCGTGGAGCTCAGCGCGGGTGTGTTCCATACGTGCGCGCTCACCGACGCGGGGAGCGGGCACTGTTGGGGACGCGACGATCTCGGCCAGCTGGGGGACGGGGATCCGTCGAACGGGGCCGATCCGGGCCGCAAGCCATTCCCGACCCGGGTGCGGCCCCCGAACAGCTTCATCACGTTCAAGTCGATCTCGGCCGGGCGCTTCACGTCGTGCGCCACCTCGCCGGAGGGGAAAGGGTACTGCTGGGGGTTCGGCACCGGGAGCGCCTCGCGACCCTTCAGCACCAGCGCGGTGGAGATCGGCAGCTGATCGATCGCGCCGGGTGGGGCCGACCGGATCAAAACCCCGGCCCGCGGTTACACTAGCGCGCGGTTTTCGTACCTTGGTCCGCTCGCGTTTCCAGTCCCACGGGCCTCCGGGCCGTCCGTTCACCAGGAGTCGAACAGCATGCGTTCCATTCGTTCCCTCGCGGCGCTCGTAGCGTTGTCGGCGCTCGGCGCCGCGCCCACGATGGCCCAGACGTTCAGCCCGGGGTCGGCGACTGTCGGCGACGCGGCCGCGTTACTCGGCTTCGGCGTCGCGGCGGCCGCCTCGGGCGACGAGATCTTCGTCGGCCGGCCGGGCGAGTTCGCCGCCTTCCCCATGCCCGGATCCCAGGCGGGCAGCGTGCACATCTTCCGGCGCGCCGGCGGAACGTGGACGGAATACGCGTCGCTCACCGCGCCCCGGGGGTCGGTCGGGGACGGGTTCGGCGAGGCAGTGGCGGCGGCGGGGGACTTCCTCCTCGTCGGCGCGCCCAAGGAGAACGGAGCTCGCGGGGCCGCGTACGTGTTCATGCGCGCGGCCGACGGGTGGGAGCTGGTCGAGCGGCTCGAGGCGCCCGAGGGCGCCGAGGGTGACGCGTTCGGGGCGGCAGTCGCGCTGCGGCAGGGCGCCGCGCTCATCGGCGCGCCCGGCAGGGGCGGCACGGGATCGGCCTTCGCGTACACGGCCTCGGGCGGAGATTGGACTCGCGAGGAGCTGAGGTCGTCGAACGCCGGCGCCGATGCCCGCTTCGGCGCCGCCGTGAGCCTCGAGGGAGATCGCGCCCTCGTCGGCGCGCCGGGGCCCTTCGGCATGGGGTTCGTGGGCGGGCCGCCCCAGTTCCAGGCGGGCGCGGCGTACGTGTTCCGGCGCGAGGCGGGGGCCTGGAAGGAGGCCGCCGCGCTGACCGTTCCGAGCGGAGGGGCCCTCGGACACGCCGTGCTGCTCGTCGATGGGCAGGCCCTGGTCGGGGCGCCCATCGCGGACCAGGCCACGGGGGCCGTGTTCCGATTCCGCCCCGACGAGGCGGGGAAGTGGTCGGCCGCCGGCAAGCTGGGACCGGCCAGTCCGCAGGCGCAGTCGCTGTTCGGCTACTCGCTGGGCCGGGCCGGGTCGAGCCTCCTGGTCGGGGCGCCCGGATCGGGTCAGTTCAGCGGCGCGGCCCACGTGCTCTCGGCCACCGGGGAGGGAGACTGGGTCGAAGACCAGGTGCTGACGGCGCGCACGCGCGGTCTGATGGGCTTCATGGGCAACGCCGTGGCGGGCGGAGAGGACTACGCCATCGTGGGGGCGCCCGGCTCGGAGTTCTTCGAGGGCATCGGGTTCGTATTCGTTCGCGGTGCGGACGGCGGGTGGACCGAGGCCTCCTCGATCATCGAGAAGGAGGCGGGCCTCAGCCCCGTCGTGGGCGGGGAGCAGCGCTGCTCGGACGACGGGCAGGTGGCCGGATTCGCCTGCCGCGACGTCGAGCTCGTCTCCTTCCTCCCGACCACCTCTGTGGGCGGCGGCCGCGGGATCATGGTGAGCGACCTGTGGGGCTGG
>JBFIOX010000186.1:0-5732 GCA_041610455.1 Gemmatimonadota bacterium | reverse complement strand
TCTCGAGATTCGTCGCGGCATCATCTACCAGCTGGCTCAGTGGTATCCGCGCATGTTCAAGTACGACGACGTGAACGGGTGGAACCAGTCACCCTACCTCGGCCAGGGGGAGTGGTATCTGGAGTACGGCGACTTCGACGTCGAGATCACCGTCCCCCGGGACTTCATCGTCGTCGCGACGGGCGAGCTCCAGAACCCCGAGGAGGTGCTCACGCGCGAGCAGGTGAGCCGGCTCGAGCGCGCCCGCGGCTCGGAAGAGACGGTGTTCATCATCGCCCCCGAGGAGGCCGGCCGGGGATCTTCGCGGCCCTCGGGGAGCGGACCGCTGACCTGGCGCTTCGAGGCGCGCGACGTGCGCGACTTCGCCTGGGCGGCGTCGGATCGCTTCGTGTGGGATGCGGCCGGCTGGGAGGACGTTCTCATCATGTCCGTGTATCCCCGGGAGAGCATGGGGGGACAGGGACTCTCGGGGTGGGAGCGCTCGACCGAGTATCTGCGCCACTCGATCGCCCATTACTCCGAGAAGTGGTACCCCTATCCCTATCCCGTGGCGATCAACGTGGGCGGGCTGGCGCTGGGGATGGAGTATCCGATGATCGTGTTCTGCTCCTACCAAGCGCGCGGCGCCTTCCTGTTCGCGGTGACGGACCACGAGATCGGGCACACCTGGTTCCCGATGCTGGTGGGCTCCGATGAGCGACGATACGCGTGGATGGACGAAGGCTTCGACACGTTCATCAACTACTACTCGGGCATCGAGTTCTCCGGCGGCCAGCCGGTTCTGGCCGGGTCCATGTCGCCGGGGCAGATCGCCGATGAGCTGCGGCGGCCGCGCGTCCCCGCCATCACGCCAGCCGACTCGATCGGCGAAGACGACATCGGCGTCCTCGCGTACAACAAGCCAGCGGCGATGCTGGTGCTGTTGCGCGAGAAGGTGATGGGTCCCGAGACGTTCGACGCCGCGTTCCGGGAGTACATCGAGACGTGGGCCTACAAGCACCCCCAACCGGCTGATTTCATCCGCATGATGGAGGACGCGGCGGGCCGGGATCTGGACTGGTTCTTCCGCGCCTGGATCTGGGAGAGCCCCATCCTGGACCAGGCCGTCGCGTCGGTTCGACGCACGGCCGACACGACCGTCGTGAAGATCGAGAATCGGGGCGGCATGCCGATGCCGCTCGAGGTCCGGCTCGTGTTCCAGGACGGCGAAGAAGAGCGACACGATGTGGGCGTCGAGGCTTGGCAGGTGGACGGCACGTACACGCTCGAGGTCGTCGGCGAGCCGCTCCGCTTCGTGCAGCTGGACCCCGACGGTGCGCTCCCCGACGTGGATCGCTCGAACAACGTGTGGGGTCGGGGCGTGATCAGCCGCAGCCCCGGCCGCTGAGGCCCGGCGCGCGCGCCTCCGCGGTCTTTCACGCCTGAAGCAAAGGACGGCGAATGCCCAAGACGCGATACTTCTCCCGCGAGCTGTTCCGTTTTCTCGAGGACCTGGCGACGCACAACGACCGCCCCTGGTTCCAGAAGAACAAGGATCGCTACGAACGCCACTTCAAGGACGCGTCTCTTCGCTTCATCGAGGACTTCGCGCCGCGGCTGAGGAGCATAAGCGAGCACTTCGTGGCCGATCCGAGTCCCGTCGGCGGATCGCTGTTTCGCATCTACCGCGACACCCGCTTCTCGAAGGACAAGAGCCCCTACAAGACGCACGTCGGCATCCGGTTTCTGCACGAGAGGGCGAAGGACGTGCACGCGCCCACCTACTACCTCCACATCGATCCGGCGGGGGTGTTCGCGGGCTGCGGGATCTGGCACCCCGGCGGCGAGGCGCTGAAAGCGATCCGGGAGGCGATCGTCGAAGATCCGGCTGCCTGGAAGCGGGCGAAGAACGCGAAGCGATTCCAGGCTACCTGGACGCTGGCGGGCGACTCGCTCAAGCGGGCGCCACGGGGGTTCGACCCGGAGCACCCGTTGGTGGATGACCTGCGTCGCAAGGATTTCATCGGCACATCGAAGATCACGAAGAAGGTGCTTCTCGGCCCCGACTTCATGGATCAGTTCACCCGCATGTGCCGGGACGGCGCCTCGCTGCAGCGCTTCCTGTGCTCGGCGCTGGGCCTCGCCTACTAGCGGGAGCGGACCCTCACCCCCGTCCGGGCCCGCACGCTAGCGAGCCGGTGCCTCGGGGGTCGTCTGCGACGCCGCCGCGGTCCGGCGGCGCCCCCACCAGCGCCACACGACGAGGAAGGCGGCGGCGTTGAACGCCACGCCGGCCCACCCGCGCTCCGGATCGAAACGCAGCGCGTCGCTCACGCCCAGGGCCCCCGCCGCCGGTCCGAACCCGAACAACGTGTACGCGAGCCCGTTCCACAGACCGTGCGCCCACGCCGCCACCAGCACGGAGCCCGAGATGAGCCGCAGCGCGCCCCAGCACATCCCGAGCAACCACACGTTGACGACGTGCACCGCGACGGCCTCCGGAGATCCCCCGAGGCCCGGCTCGAGCCACAGGATGGGGAGAAACCAGACGGCGCCGGCCGCCGAAGTCCACACCAGGATCGCGTCGGTCGAGCGACCCGCCCGCTCGAGGAGTCCCCATAGCGCGCCGCGGAAGAACCCGTCCTCCGTGAACAGCGTACCGACCGTCGTGACCGCGGTCATCGACAACACCTGCAATGCGAGCGTGCCGATCCCCGGGTCGCCGACCTGCGTGCCGCCGAGGAGGGTCGCGAGCCACACGGCGCACCCGACCACCACGAGCGGTTGCAGGGTGGCCGGGCGGTAGAATCCCGGCGCCCGGGTGAGGCCCATCTGAGCGCGCGTGAGGCGGGCCCCGCGCCACAGGAGCCACAGGCCCGCCAGCAGGGGGAGCGAATACCACGTGCCATCGCCCGTCGCTCGTGCGACGAGCGGGGATGTCACGCACACCGCCATGGTCGCCACGGCGGCGAGCCACGTCGCGCGGCGATCCCCCACCCGCCCCGGCGACGGGGGGCGATCGGTGTCGGGCTGTTCGTGAAACCTTTGCATGTGGCCTTTCGTCCTGCCAGGCGACGCGTTGGATACCTGGCGCATGCGGACACCGTGCAAACCCCGGACCCGACTCATGGAAGCTCTCATCCCGATCGTCGCCATCTTCTTCGTCATCGGCGTGCCCGTGATCTCGATCGCGACGCACTTCGTCCTCCGGCCGCTCCTGCGTGATCTCACGGAGGCCGTGCGGGGGGGCAGGGCGGGCGACGTCGCCGAGCTGAAGGAGCGGCTGGCCCGACTCGAGTCGCACCTCCTCGAACAGGATCGCGAGCTCAGCCGACTCACCGAGGCCGAGTCGTTCCGCCGCCAGCTCGAGGAGCGCGCGGGAGGTCCCGCGGTGGCGCGCTCGGACGATCGGCGAGGCGCGGAGGTTCGTGAGACGAGATCGACGGCCGGCGGCTGAGCCGAAGCCGGCGTCGGGGGGCCGGGCGACCCGGTGTCGGTGAGGGGGCTGGTCTGGTCCAAGCGCGACGGCCCGTAAGCCGATCGCTTCAACGGCGCGTGTCGAACCCGCGGCTCACGCCGCGGGCCCGTCGCCGTCAGGGCGGGGGCGGATCGAGTCGAACCAGGGCGCGGCCCGCCGCCGCGGCCCATCGAAACGTCCGCGACTCGCCCTGGACGATCTCCTCGAAGCCTCGCTCTGAGCGCGCCAGCGTGACGATGGGGCGGCGGGACTCGGTCGCCGCCGGCTCCGTCGAGACCCGGGCTTCACGCGAGAGCGACAGCTCGCTCTGGACGGCGCCGTCCGGTGGCCCCGCCGCGCCGTCCCACGCCAACTCCACCGAGATCACGCCGTCCGCGGCCAGGAGGAAGCGCTTGGTCAGCGCGGGCCCGTCTCCGAGCGACACGAGCGTGAGGCGGAGCCTGCCGGCTTCGAGCGCCGGGGGCTCGTCGAGCCTGAAAGCCCCCGCCGACCAGTCGTGCGCCACTCGGCCCGCGGCGCCCCCCGCCTCCTGCAGGACCCAGCGCTCCTGGAACACCGCCCGCGCCACCCGGTCCACCCCCGGGGGAAGCGGGCGTTCCCAATGGCGCTCGTGCACCGAGGGGATACGCGCCGCCGCGGCCACGTCCGCCTCGTCGGCCCCGGTCGCCTCTGGGGCCGGTCCTCCGCGCGTCGCGCCCGCGGGGGGCGGGCCCCGGCCTCGCGCGGGGTCGCCGTGGTACGCTTCCAGGTAACGCGAGAACACGTCGGCGTCGTTCCGCAGCGCGTCGAACCGGAGCAGCACCTCCAGCGCTGCCCCCCGGTCGGGGCTGATGAGGGCCGAGAACCGGTCCGAATGGATCCAGATCTCGGGCCGGCCATCCAGATCGAAGTCGAGGATGTCCCAGGCCAGCCGCTCGCCGCGGCGGAGCGAGGCCTCCGCCCGCGCCAGCTCCCGCCACACCGCCTGGCGCAAGTGCGGCAGATAGACCCCGCCGAAGATCCCGTGCCAGTACGCGTCGTTGCACTGCGCGCGCCCGATGGCGCGCCTCGCCTCGCCGGGGTCTCCCCGCTCGCGGCACAACCGGGACAGCTGGAGCGCCGTCTTGTGCATGCGGTTCGACTCCGCGTACCGGACGAAGAAGTTCTTCCACCCGCCGCCCCGGATGAACGGGCTCGCGCCGTCCTCGTCCGGGAACCCCGGATCCGCGGGATCGTCCGCACCGTTCCCTGGCCGAGCGGCCGCACCGGACGCGACCGGCGACGACCGTTCAGCAGCGGCTCGCGCCAGGCGCGCCGCGTGTCCGTGTTCGCCGGCCCGCTCGACCGCTTCGCGCAGCGCCTCGAGCCGCAACGCGGCGAGGCGGGGCAGCGTCCACTCCTCCATCTCGCGATAGGACCCGGGGGTCGGGTAGACGAGCCCGCGGCTCGGCAGGTCGGCGCCCTCGCCGGTGGTCACCAAGCGTACCCGGCCCTGCGCGCGCAGCCGCTCGAGGAGGTCGAGGAACCGGTCCAGCCATTCCCCCTCGTATACCCAGGCCCTGGTCTCGGGCCAGCCCCCGAACTTCTCCCCGTCGTCGCCCAGCACGACGAGATCCGTCCCTTCCGCGCGCCGCGCCTCGAAGAACCGCTCGATCTCCTCGACCGGTCGAAACGGGATCAGGTAGCGCAGTCGCTCGTCGATGGGGAGCAGCGCCAGCCCGCATCCGTCGGCCTCGGTGTGGAAGGGGCCGTCCAGCTCCTCACGCGCGAGTCCGGTGGTGAGAAAGTGCCGGTCATCGAGCAGGGCGTACGCGATACCGGCGCGCGACAGGTCGGCGGCCAGATCCGTCTCCCATACGCGCTCGGTCAGCCACAGCCCCCGCGGCTGGAACCCGAACCGCTCGCGCAGCAAGTCCTGCATCCAGAGCACCTGCTCGACCCGATCGTGGCGGGCGAGCGCGGCCAGGACGGGCTCGTGCCGCCCGGAGCCAAGGAGCTCGATCCGCCCCTCCGCCACCCGCCGGGCCAGCCAATCCACGAACCCGGCCTCGTGCTCGCTCAACCAGTCGAGCAGCGGCCCCGAGACGTGCAGGGTGAACGGATAGCATTCCCGCTCGTCCACCCGCTCCAGGAAGGGCCGGTACACTCGGACCAGGTGCTCTCGGAACACCTCGTCGAAGTTGCCGAGCGGCTGGTGGAGATGGACGGCGAAGGCGAAGGCCACGGTCTCGGACATCACCCCTGCTCCAACCCCTGCGCCGGCCGGGGCTTCGCGAGGGGCGGGTGCGCGGCGCGG
>JBFIOX010000185.1:0-5735 GCA_041610455.1 Gemmatimonadota bacterium | reverse complement strand
GCCGCGGGTCCGGCACCTGGTGGGCCCCTCGGTCATCGCGCTCGGCATGGGGCTGGGGAGCGGCGAGTTCCTGTTGTGGCCCAACCTGATCGCGGTCAACGGATACGGGATCTGGTGGCTCTTCTGGATCGGCGTGATGACCCAGTTCGTCGTCATCAGCGAGATCGAGCGCTGGACGATCGCCACCGGCGAGTCGGTGTTCGGAGGCATGGCGCGCCTGGACCGGCTCGCCTTCTGGCCGTGGTTCTTCCTGGCGGCCACCCTCATCAGCTTTTTCTGGCCGGGCTGGGCTTCCCAGTCCGCCGAGTTCGTGGGCCAGATCATCGAGCTCGTGACGGGGGCCCGCCTGCCGTGGCAGCCGATGGCCCTCGTCATGCTCGCCTGCATCTGGTTCGGCCTCGCCATCTCGAAGATCGTCTACAACGCGCTGGAGCGCTTCGAGATCGCGCTCGTCGCGGGCTTCTTCCCCCTGCTGCTCATCACGCTGATCGTCGTCGGGCTCGTCCCCTCGCACGCGCTGGAGCTGGTCGCGGGCGCGGTGTCCATCGGACGGGCGCCCCCCGAGCTGCTCACCGGCGATCAGTTCCCGACCCTGCTACTGGCGGTGGCGTACGCGGGCACCGGCGGCACCCTGCTCCTCGCGCAGTCGCTCTGGATTCGGGACAAGGGCTTCGGGTTGGCCATCCACCAGGGCCGCATCGCCGGGATCCGCGGCGAGAACGAGCCCATCAGCGCCTCGGGCTATGCCTTCGATCCGCGCGATGCGACCTCGTTGGCGCGGTTCCGGCGCTGGATGCGGACGGCGGAGCGCGAGCTGTTGCTCACGTTCGTGGTCTTGATCATCGCGAGCGTCGTGATCACCTGCATGCTGGTGACCTCGACCCTGGGAACGGCGAATCCCGAGCTGGCAGGCGACCTCACCGGGATGGTGGCGCGACAGGGCGAGATCATCGAGGAGGTGGGCGGACTGTGGCTGCGGGTGGCGTTTCTGCTGGGCGGAGCGTTCGTGATCTTCTCCACGCAGCTCGGCATCGTCGACACGGTGACCCGCATCTCGGGGAGCATCTTCTACGAGCGGTACGGCCGGCGCACCCGGCTCTGGACGCTCAAGCGCACGTTCCTCCTCTTCCTCACCCTGTTCGTGCTCGCCTCAATGGCGATCATCGCGGCTTCGTGGCTGGGGGGGGAGGCCCTGTCGGCCCTGCAGCCCAATTTCCTCCTCCTCATCGCGGGTCCCTTCACGATGAGCAGCATGTTCGTCTTCACGCTCGTCGTGGGGTACATGAACGTGCGCCGGCTGCCGCCGGCCCTCGCCGCCCCCGCCTGGAAGCGGTGGGGGCTGCTGTGGGCCGCCATCCTCTGGGGGTGGTTCACGGCCGAGCAGCTCGCCCGTACGGTGATGGGGGCGGCGGCCATCGATTCCGCCGCCGTGGAGTCGCTCGCCTGGCACCCGGTGCGCGTGGGCTTCTACGCGGCGTGGGTGGCTTGCCTCGTCTGGTTCGCGGCATCGCTGTTCCGGAGCCCGGGCGGGACCAAGCCGACGGCGCGCCGCAGGGGCTGAGCGGGCGACGAGGCTGCGGGGCCGCCGGGCGGGGACGGTTCGTCAGGCCGGGCCGCCGGCCTGCGGGCGTTCGTCGGGCCGGGCGGCGCGGGGGCGCGACCCGCTTCAGTCGGATCCGGGCCGCGGGCGCCGGGCGCATCCCTCGTACAGACGGTCTCCGCGGAGGAAGAAGGCGAAGTAGGCGTGCGACTGCTCCGACATGCCGTCCGAGCAGCCCGCCCCGTCGGCACGGCGCACGATCACCACGGTGAGCGGATCGCGCTCCAGCACGTACGCCCAGGCGAAGTCGTCCGCGCGACCCCACGCGTTGGTCGGGCGCACCCGGGGATAGCGGAGCGTCGAGTCGGTCCCGAGGTCGCGCAGGACGATCGAGTCGGGCCAGACGGTGGCGCTCCAGAACGGCTCGTTGCCGAACGCCACGAGCTCCTGCGAGGCCGCCGGCGCCCCGCACGCCGAGGCGAGCGTCGCGAGACCGGCGGAGAAGACCACGGCGGCCTCCCACCGCGCGGCCTTCCGCGGCCCGCGCGGCGGGGACGTTCTCACAGCGCGGGTTGAGGGACGGCGTCCCCCATGCGCGTCGCCATCTCCTCGGCCGTCTGCATGTGGGAGAGGTCGAGGCTGAAGTCCGGCCGCTCGCGCGCCCGCAGCTTGTCGATGAGCTCGCGGATCTCGCGGGGCGACAGACCGGCGGCCTGCAGCTCCTCGCGCCCCAGGGAGGCGCCGGTGCCCCGGATGGCGCCCGACTCCGGATCGGCCGCCACCAGCGCCCGGACGACATCGAGCTCCGCGGCGCTCATACGCGCCCCCAGGACGTCGTAGTCGAGCCAGGCCTCGTAGGTGAGGGGCGCCACGCGCTGCAGCATGCCGGCCATCACCCGGCCGTACTCCTGAATCTCCCACTGTGCGTGCGCGTCGACGCGCAGTTTGAGGAAGTGAAGCAGGTTGTGGAGGTCGATCTTCCAGTACCACTGCGTGTACGTGGAGAGCGGCAAGTCGATGCGGGCCAGCTCGCGCGCCACCTCCTCCCCCACCAGCCAGCTGTAGGTGTCCGCCGATGTCTCGCGCAGGCCCTCCCAGCGGCGGACCGCCTCGGCGTACAGGGACTCCGGGGCCGGCTCGGCCTCGCGCCCCTGGTTGTTCGTTCGGCTCTGCAACGCGAATTGAGGTGACTCCGGATGGTAGAAGAGCAGCGGCATGAGGCTGTATCTGCCGCTGTACTCGTTGATGTTGGCGGTCCGGTGGCGCACGAACTGCCGGGCCACGAAGATCGGCATGGCGCAGTGGAACTTGAGCTCCACCATCTCGCTAGGAGTCGTGTGGGCGTGCCGGCGCAGGTAGCGGATGAGCCCCCGCGTCTGACTCACCTTCCGCGTGCCGTACCCGTAGCTGACGCGGGCGGCGCGCTCCACGTCCTCGTCGGAACCCATGTAGTCGACCAGGGAGACGAAACCATGGTCGAGGACGGGGAAATAGCCGCCGAGGATCTCCTCGGCCGCGGGGGTCGTGGGTCGCTTGGTCTCCATCGGGGTCCGATCGTGCTCGCGTTGCGGGTCGGAGCGCCAGAATACCGGGCCGGACCCGCCCGACGCCAGCCGCGGCGCCCGGGCTCGCTCAGGCGCCGAGGACGCGCGCCACGGAGGCCTTCCAACCCTCGTAGAGCTCGGCCCGGCGGCCTTCGTCCATGGCGGGCCGCCAGACCCGATCCGACGCCCAGGCCGCGGCGATCTGACCCAGGTCATCGAATAGGCCGCTGCCCAGACCGGCCAGCATGGCCGCGCCGAGCGCCGTCGTCTCGATCACGGCCGGGCGCTCGACCGCGAGGCCGAGCATGTCGCTCAGGAACTGCATGGCCCACTCGTTACGCACGAGCCCGCCGTCGACCCGAAGGGCGGAGGGGGGCGACGCCCCGTCGGCCGCCATCGCGTCGAGCAGCTCCCGCGTCTGGTAGGCCACGGCCTCGAGCGCGGCGCGCGCGACCTCTTCGCGCCCCGTATCACGCGTGAGTCCGAGCAGCGCCCCGCGGGCGCGCGCGTCCCAGTGCGGCGCTCCCAATCCCACGAACGCCGGCACCAGGTACACGCCGCCCGTGGACGGCACGGCGCGCGCCAGAGCCTCCGTTTGCGCGGCGTCGTCGATCAGCCCCAACCCGTCACGCAGCCACTGTACGCTCGCGCCGGCGACGAAGATGCTCCCCTCGAGCGCGTAGGTGGTCTCTCCGTTCAGACGCCAGGCCACCGTCGACAGCAGACGGTTCCGCGAGACGACCCGGCGCGGACCGGTGTTGAGCAGCGCGAACGCGCCGGTTCCGTACGTGCACTTCATCATTCCCGGCTCGAACGCCGCTTGCCCGAACGTCGCGGCCTGCTGGTCCCCCGCGACGCCGCGTATGGGGATCCCGGCGTTCAGCACGGCCGTCGAGGTGGTGCCGAAGTCCCCTGCGGAGTCGCGCACCTCCGGAAGGAGCTCCCGCGGGACGCGGAACAGCTCCAAGAGATCGTCGGACCACTCTCCCGTCTCGATGTCGAACAGCGACGTGCGAGACGCGTTGGAGGCATCGGTGGCGTGCACCGCGCCGCCCGAGAGACACCACGCGAGCCAGGCATCGATCGTGCCGAAGGCAAGATCGCCCCGCTCCGCCGCGGCTCGCGCCCCGTCCACGTGATCCAGGATCCAGGCTACTTTGGTGGCCGAGAAGTAGGGGTCGAGCACAAGTCCCGTGCGCTCGCTGACCAGCGGCTCGTGGCCCGCGTCCCGCAGCGCCCGGCAGACGTCCTCGGTCCGGCGATCCTGCCAGACGATGGCCGGATGGATCGGTCTGCCGCTCGCCCGCTCCCACACGACGGCGGTCTCACGCTGGTTGGTGATGCCGAGCGCGGCCACGCGCCGCCCCCGGTCCGCCATGGCCTCGACCACCTCCAGGGTGACGCCCACGGCGTCGTCCCGGATCCGCTCGGCGTCGTGCTCCACCCAGCCCGGCTGCGGGAAACTCTGCGGAAGCTCGCGGTGTGCCGAGGCCAGCGGACGACCGGACGAATCGAAGGCGATGGCGCGCGTCGACGTCGTCCCGCCATCCACGGCGACCAGAACGTCCTCGCTCACGACACCCGCCTCCCACGGGCGGACCGACCCTGGCGAGCCGGGCTCAGGGGGGCGTGAACCGGTCGGCCGAAGCGGCTTCGAGCTGGTATACGCGAACCTCCGTCGAATACAGGGCCACCAGGCGATCCTTCACCACGGCCGCGTCGATCATCCCCTCGTACTCCCCGCCTTCGGGGAGCACCACTTCCGCCGAGTCGGCCGGCGGGGCGGGGATCGAGACCGCGATCACCCGGCCGCTGGCCGCGGGGGCCAGCCACAGGATGCCGTCCACCACGCGCGCGCTCTTGAAGGGGACGAAGAAGTCCCCCTGCGTGAGGGTCTCCGACACGGAGCTCCGGAAGCGCTCCACCTCCTGTTCGGTCATTGTGTAGAGCCAGCGCGGGAGCGGCAACGGGATCACGTCGCGAATGCTGTCGCCGCCCGGTGCCAGGGCGATCCGCCACGCCTGGAAGTCGGTCGCGTGCTTGTTGCGGAACAGGAGGAGCGTGTCCGGGGTCGACCGCAGGAGGTCGAAGACCCGGAACGACAGGCGGTCGCCCGGCCCGCCACTCACGCGCTCGGGCACGACGGCCCGGTCCACGGGGAGCTCGATGGCCCGACCCGCGGGACCCAGCGTCGCGAGTAACGAGTTCCCGCTGAGGGAGGGGAACACGGGTCGTCCGGTGCCCGGGATGACGAAGTTCACCACCGGGTACGGCATCACCCGCTCGTCCTTGTGCCGCCCGTCGGCCCCGAACCTCGACAGCCGACCCGACCGCGGGTCCGATACCCAGACGTCCCCGTCGGGGCCGATCTGCATCGAGATGGGCGAGACCAGCTCGCCCGGCCCCTCCCCTCGCCTCCCCATGCTGGCGACGTGCCGGGCCTCGAGGTCGAGCCGATGGATGCGGGCGCCCATCGCGTCCAGCACGAAGATGCCGGCGTTAGAGACCGCGAGCCCGAAGGCGCCCTCGATGAGCGTGTCGCCGCGCACGTCGGTCGGCCCGGGCGGGAAGCGCCCCAGGAGGGCGCCGGGCACCGACACGCGGTACCCGGCTGCCTCCGATCCGGAAGGGGCCTCCCGCCCCGACCCGGG
>JBFIOX010000184.1:0-5768 GCA_041610455.1 Gemmatimonadota bacterium | reverse complement strand
CCCCGCTCTCGAGCCCGGCGACCTGCCGTGAGAACAGCGCGACGGCCTCCTCCACCGAAGTCGGACCCCAGGGCTCGATGCGAATCCCCAGGGGACCGATGGCGCCGAGAACACAGGCGCGCCCCCGGGCCGCCCGCGCGGCGAGCCGGGCGGCGGCCTCGTTGATCTCTTCGGTCCGATCCTCGAGACCGAACGCCTCGAGCTTGACGGGGTTGGCACCGAACGTGTTCGTCTCGATCAGCTCGGCCCCGGCGCGCACGTAGTCGGCATGCACGCCGAGCACCAGCTCGGGCTGGCTCACGCTCAGCTCGTCGTAGCACTGGTTGACGAACACGCCGCGCTGGTAGAGGACGGTCCCCATGGCCCCGTCCATCACGTGCACGCGGCCGTCGCCGATCAGCTCGCGAAGGAGGTCGCTCACCGGGTCCTCCCGCCGGCGGCCGCCAGGGGCACCGATTCGTCCCGCGCATCCGGATCGTAGGCGAGATTCGGGGCCAGCCGGCGCTCGGCGGTCCGCAGGGTCACCCCGGCGCGGCGCGCGTAGTCGGCGACCTGGTCGCGGCCGATGCGGCCCAGCCCGAAATAGCCCGCCTGGGGATGCGCGAAGTACCAGCCGCTGACGGAGGCCGCCGGCAGCATCGCCCAGGACTCCGTGAGTGAGATCCCGATGCGGGCCTCCACGTCGAGCAGCTCGAACAGCGCGGCCTTCTGCGCGTGATCGGGACAGGCCGGGTATCCCGGAGCGGGCCGGATGCCGACGTACGACTCGGCGATCCGCTCCTCGTTGCTCAGCCGCTCGTCGGCGGCGTAGCCCCACAGCTCCATGCGCACGCGCTCGTGCAGGCTTTCGGCGAGCGCCTCGGCGAGCCGGTCGGCGAGCGACTTGGCCAGCAGGCTCTGATAGTCGTCCGCGGCCTTCTCGAACGACGCGCAAAGGCGATCGACTCCCAACCCGGCCGTGACCGCGAAGGCGCCACTCCAATCGGGGATGCCGCTCTCCTCCGGCGCCACGTAATCGGCCAGGGAGAGATTGCAACCCGACTTCTTGTCCATCTGCTGCCGCAGATGGCACACGGTGACCAGCGGCTGTCGCCGCTCCTCGCCCGAGAACAGCACGATGTCGTCGCCCCGCGCCTGGGCCGGGAACAGGCCCGCCACCGCGCGCGCCGTGAGCAGCTCTTCTTCGATGATCCGCTCGAGCAGGCGGCGCGCATCGTCGTACAAGGCGCTTGCGGCCTCACCGCGCACGGGATCCTCGAGCAGATCGGGAAAGCGGCCGCGCACCTCCCAGGCGTGGAAGAACGGGGTCCAGTCCACGTACTCGACGAGCTCCGCCAGGGGATACGGGTCGAACACGTGGATCCCGGGGCGTCGCGGCGCGAGGGGCGGCGTCGCGGCCCAGTCGATCCTCAACGCGTTTGCGCGGGCGGCCTCGAGCGGCACCAGCGAGCGATCGCGCTCCGCGAACCCGGCTCGGATCTCCTCGTACTCGGCCCGCACATCCGCGATGAACGCGTCCGCGCGCTCGTCGCTGAGGAGGTCCCCGACGACCCCGACCGCTCGCGATGCGTCCAACACGTGGACGGTCGGACCGGCGTAGTTCTTCTCGATCTTGACCGCGGTGTGCTTGCGGGAGGTGGTCGCGCCGCCGATGAGCAGCGGGATGTCGAACCCTTCGCGCTCCATCTCGGCGGCCACCCGAACCATCTCATCGAGCGATGGGGTGATGAGCCCGCTCAGCCCGATGATGTCCGCGCTCCTCTCGCGCGCCTCGGCCAGGATCCGCTCCGGGGGAACCATGACCCCCAGGTCGACCACCTCGTAGCCGTTGCACTGCAGTACGACCCCGACGATGTTCTTGCCGATGTCGTGCACATCCCCCTTCACCGTCGCCAGCAGCACCGTCCCCTTCCCGCGGCGGGCGGCCGCTGCCCCATCCAGCGACTTCTCCGACTCCAGATAGGGCACCAGGTAGGCCACCGCCTTCTTCATCACGCGCGCGGACTTGACGACCTGCGGCAGGAACATCCGCCCGCTGCCGAACAAGTCTCCCACGCGGTTCATTCCGTCCATCAGAGGGCCCTCGATGATGTGGAGGGCTCGGCCGTACTTGCCTCTCGCCTCCTCGACATCGTCTTCGATGAACTCCACGATGCCCTCGACCAGCGCGTGGACGAGCCGCTGCTCGACGGCGAGCGAGCGCCAGCGGTCGTCGACCCTGGTCTGCAGCCCCCGCTCACGCATGCGGCCCGCCAGCTCGGTGAGGCGCTCCGTCGCGTCGGGGCGCCGCGCCAGGAGCACGTCCTCCACCCGCTCGAGCAGCTCCGGGTCGATGTCATCGTACACGGGCAGTCGGCCGGCGTTGACGATCCCCATGTCGAGACCCGCCGCGATGGCGTGGTACAGGAAGGCCGAGTGCATGGCCTCCCGCACGGCGTCGTTGCCCCGGAAGGCGAAGGAGACGTTGCTGATCCCGCCGCTCGTGAGGCAACCGGGCAGCTCGGTCTTGATCCGCCGCACCGCCTCGATGAAGGCCACCGCGTACTCATCGTGCTCGGGGATCCCGGTGGCCACCGCGAACACGTTCGGATCGAACACGATGTCCTGGGGCGCGAAGCCGGCCTTCTCGGTGAGCAGGCGGCGCGCGCGCCCGCAGATCTCGATCTTGCGGGCGACCGTGTCGGCCTGTCCCTGCTCGTCGAAGGCCATCACGATGACCGCGGCGCCGAAGCGGCGGGCTTCCCGCGCCTGCGCGAGAAACGCCTCCTCGCCCTCCTTCAGGGAGATGGAGTTGACGACGGCCTTGCCCTGCACGCAACGCAGCCCCGCAGCGATCACCTCCCAACGGGACGAGTCGACGACGATAGGAATGCGGGCGATGTCGGGCTCGGCCGCGATGAGGTTGAGGAAGCGGATCATGACCGCCTCCGAATCCAGCAGGCCCTCGTCCATGTTGACGTCGAGGAGCTGCGCCCCGTTCGCCACCTGATCGCGCGCCACCTCGAGCGCCCGCTCGAAGTCCTCCTCCCGGATGAGCCGCGCGAAGCGGGCCGATCCGGTCACGTTGGTGCGCTCTCCGACGTTGACGAACAGGGTATCCGGTCGGATGACGCGGGGCTCGCGCCCCGCCAGGCGAGGGAGCGGCTCCGGGGCGGCCGGCCGTCGGGGTGCCTCATCAGCCACCCGCGCGGCGATGGTCCGGATGTGATCCGGCGTGGTGCCGCAGCAGCCCCCGACCACGTTGAGCAGTCCGCGCTGGGCGAACCGGCCGAGCACGTTGGCCATGTGGACGGGCGTATCGTCGTAGCCCCCGAACTCGTTGGGCAGCCCCGCATTGGGGTGGCAGCCGACGGGGACTTCGGCCAGCCGGGCCAGCTCGGCGACATAGGGCTCGAGCTCGGTCGCCCCGAGCGCGCAGTTCAACCCCACGAACACCGGATCCGCATGACGTATGGAGTACCAGAAGGCTTCGACCGTCTGACCGGAGAGGGTGCGACCGCTCAGGTCGGTGATCGTGCCCGAGATGGCCATCGGCACCGGCTCCCCGAGCTCGTCCGCCAGGTCGAGCGCCGCGTAGATGGCGGCTTTGCAGTTGAGGGTGTCGAATACCGTCTCGATCAGCAGGACGTCGACCCCGCCTTCCAGCAGCGCCGCGGCCTGCTCGCGGTAGGCGCGCATCAGCGCGTCGAACGTGACCCCGCGGAACGCGGGGTTCTCGACGTCGGGCGAGAGCGAAGCGGTGCGGTTGGTCGGGCCGAGGCTGCCCATGACGAAACGCGGTCGCTCGGGATCCTCCCGCGTGAATTCGTCGGCCGCCGCGCGAGCCAGGCGGGCCGCTGCCCGGTTCATCTCGCCGACGTCCGGCACCGTCCCGTAATCGGCCTGCGAGATGGCCTGCGCGTTGAACGTGTTCGTAGTGATGAGATCGGCACCCGCCTCCAGGTACGCTCGGTGGATGCGCGCGATGTCGTCGGGCCGGGTGAGGTTTAGAATGTCGTGGTTTCCGAGGAGCGGCAGGGCGTGCGCCGCGAAGCGTTCGCCGCGGCAATCGGCCTCGTCCAGCTCGAGCGCCTGGATCAGGGTGCCCATGGCACCATCCATGATCAGGATGCGCTCTCGAAACAGGGCCTTGAGCTGCTGGACGCGGGTGTTGCGCGTGCTGGACACGAATCCCCCGATGAGGAAAACCCCGGTCGCCAAGATGCGCGCCGGGGCGGGCTCTTTAGCGACTTGTTTAGCGTGGCTGCAATCTGCCTCAAATCACCACGAACGACTTGACGACGGTCCATGCAATTTAGGGACCTGCCGACGGCAGGCAAACGATCGTCGAAGGTCGGCGAACGACCGAAGCCGCCAGGACGGATGCTAAACGACGCGCGGCGGAGGGGTGTTGCCCTAACGTGCCGCGGAGACGCGCGATCAGGTCTGAAGTGCCGGACCCGCTCGTAAGGGCCAAATCGGAAAGGCTGAACGGTTTTCTTGAGGCAGGCGACGAAGGGGACGCGGGGAGCGCTTCGCGCGGGATGGGGCGAGAGACGTTGACGACACGCAGTCGAGACATCGGCGGTCGCCCGTCGGGGACGTGGCGAGCGGCCGTGCTGCGGCGGGCCGGCGCGTGGCTGGTCGTCGGGAGCGCCTGCTTGCCGTTTTCCGCGGACGCGACCCAGGAGGGCGTGGGGCGGGTGGAGGGGGAGGAGAGCGACGCCCCGGCCACCGGCCTCTCGGTGGCCCGCGCGACGCGACTCGAGGGCTCCATAGCGATCGACGGCCGGCTCGACGAGGAGGCCTGGCAGGCGGCCTCGCCCATCACCGGGTTCGTGCAGGGCGAGCCCACCGAGGGCGCGGCTCCCAGCGAGCCCACCGAAGTCCGCGTCCTGTTCGATGACGGGTCCCTGTACATCGGGGCCCGCATGTTCGAGTCCGACCCCGACGTGATTCGGGCGCAGCTCGTGCGCCGCGATGAGCGAGGGGCCTTCGATTGGTTCGAAGTGTCCTTAGATCCCAACCTGGACGGGCTCACCGGCTACCTCTTCCAGGTCGGCGCGGGCGGGGGTGAACGCGACGCCTTCCTGTTCGGTGACACCCAGGAAGATGAGGATTGGGACGCGGTCTGGGACTCGGCGGTGCGACGCGACGAGCGAGGGTGGAGCGCGGAGCTGCGCATCCCCCTGTCGCAGATCCGCTACGAATCACGTCGCGGGGATCAGACGTGGGGGGTCAACTTCGCGCGTCGGCGCCTGGCGTCGAACGAGATCGACTACTTCTCCCTCGAGTCCCGGACCGTGCGGGGGAAGGTGAGTCAGTTCGGCACCCTCGAGGGGCTGCGGCTGCCGGGCGCCAGCCGTCGGCTCGAGGTGACGCCGTTCTTCGTCTCGCAGTACCGCAACGCCCCGGCGCAGGCGGGCGATCCGCTGTTCGACGGCAGCGAGCTCGATCCTCGCGGCGGGGCCGACATCAGCGTGGGGATCGGATCGGCGTTCTCGCTCGACGCCACGTTCAACCCCGACTTCGGGCAGGTCGAGGTCGACCCCGAGGTGATCAACCTAACGGCGTTCGAGACGTTCTTCCCCGAGAAGCGGCCGTTCTTCGTGCAGGACGCGCGCGTCTTCGACTTCTCCGGAGCCCAGCGTGGCGGTGGCGGACGCGGAAAGACGCTGTTCTTCTGCCGGCGCATCGGACGCGAGCCGCGCGGCTCGGCGCCGGGGGCGGCCGACTTCACGCGCGCGCCCTCCCAGACGACCATCCTCGGCGCGGCGACGCTGACGGGT
>JBFIOX010000183.1:0-5769 GCA_041610455.1 Gemmatimonadota bacterium | reverse complement strand
CTGGCTCGAGGTCAGGACTTGGTCGCCTGGGCCTCGATCTCGATCTTCACTTCCTTCCCCACCAGGACGCCACCCGCCTCCAGCGCGGCGTTCCACGTCAGGCCCCAGTCCTCGCGGTCGATCTTCGTCTCGGCCGAGAAGATGGCCTTCTCGTTGCCCCAGGGATCGGTCACCACCCCCGCGTGCTCGACATCGAGCGTCACGGGCCGGGTGACGTCCCGGATCGTCAGATCGCCCTCGACCTCGAAGCCCTCCTCCGTCGCGCGGATCGCGGTAGAGCGGAAGGACAGCTCCGGATACTTCTCGACGTCGAAGAAGTCCTCGCTGCGGAGGTGCTTGTCGCGGTCTTCGATCCCGGTGTCGATGGAGGCGGCGTCGATCGTGACGTGCACGACGCTGTCCTCCGGCGTCTCGCCGATCTCGAGCGCGCCCTCGAACGCCTTGAACGTGCCCCGCACTTTCGCCGCCATCAGGTGGCGGACGGTGAAACCGATCGAGGTATGGGCCGGGTCGAGCGTCCAGGTTCCGGCTTCCAGGAAAGTCGCGAGCGTCGTCATAATGGGCGTCCCTTCTTGTATTTACGAGTTTTGGCCTGCAGGGACCCCCTCCGGGGTCCACAGGTGTACCTGAGCACTCACCTATCTTAGTAATGAGTAATTGCGTTGTCAAGTTCCCGAGGTTAGGTTGGGGGCATGAGTCGCATCGCAGACCCCCGGCTTTCCCACTACGGGGTGGCCCTCGAGGCCATGGCCAGGATCGCCAAGGAGCTCGACCGGTCCCTGCGGGACCGCGCCGGCCTCAGCCTTCCCTGGTTCGAGGCCCTGCTGCGGGTCGAGCGCTCGGGCGGGTCGATGACGATGGGCGCCTTGGCCCAGCAGATCGTGCTCACCTCGGGGGGGGTCACGCGGCTGGTGGACCGCCTGGTGGGGGAGGGGTACGCCGAGCGGCGCGCCTGCGAGGAAGACCGGCGGGTGCAGTACGTCGTGATCACCGACGCCGGCCGGGCGGTGCTGGAGGATGCGCTCGGCATTCACCTCGACGACCTACAGGGATCGTTCTTCGATCACATGAGCGACGAGGAGCGCGACACGGTCGTGCGCGTCATGAGGCGGATCCGCGCCGCCGAGCGCCCGGCCTGCGGGGGCGCCTGAGCCGGCGACGGCCACCGGGGTGCCGTCAGAAGCCCGTGGCCGGTGCCCCCGCCGGGTCCGCCGTCTCGCCCGTCCGTTCCGCCGCGAGCTGGACCACCGCGATAAAGCGGGGCACGTAGGCCCGGGTCTCCGGCGGCAGATGTCCGCCCGCCACGAGCTCCCAGTACGTCTCGGCGTCGGTCGCCGCCAAAGCACGACTCACCCGGCCCGGACCGGCGTTGTAGGCCGCCGCGGCCAGCTCCCAGGTGCCGAACTGCTCGTACAGGTCGCGCAGGTAGCGACCGGCGGCGGCGGTGGCGAGCCGCTCGTCGTGACGCTGGTCCACCTCATCGTCGACCACCAGCCCGTACTGGCGCGCCGTGGCGCCCGTGAACTGCCACAGACCGACCGCTTCCGCGGGGCTGCGAGCCTCCGGGTCCATGCCGCTCTCGATGAGCGCGAGGTAGAGGAAGTCCTGCGGCACGTCGTGCGCCTCGAGAAGCGGTCCCAACCGACCCCGCCACGGCTCCGGGCGCGCGAGATAGGCGTCGAGCAGACGCGGCGGCGTCTCGGAGAGCCGATCCAGCCAGCGCTCCACGAAACGATTGCTCACCGCGCGGAGCCCGCCCGAGCGGGCGGCCCGCTCGACCGCCGCCGCCCGGAGGGGCGACTCGCACACGCCCACCGCCGGGGCGACGGCGATCATCGCCTCGCGCGCCACGGCGCGATCCATCCGCCAACCCACCACGCACCCGCACGCCAGCATGGCCGCCACCACCCGACACGCCCGCTCCGACACGCCCTTCGATCTATGTCCTGCGCTGAGACTGGCCACGATTCACCTCCCCGCGTCCGTCCGACCCACGGGCCCTGCGCGCCGACGCGCCGTCGGGCCACGTGGCGTGGTAGTGGCACGATCGAGGGACCCTGGCGCGCCACGGACCCGAACCGGCAGGTGGGAGCGCGACTTAGGCGGCTTTTCCCCACAGGGGGCTCCGAGACGCCGTGTCGCGGCTCCGCAACCCACGCATGTGCGGCGCCCGCGCAGCGGCAGTCGAGGAAGGGCCGCTAAGTTCCCCGAGGCCGGAAACCTGGCGGTATGGTGCGGGCGCCTCGCCTCCGGGATCCGGGATTGTCGTGGCGATGCGGCGCGAAACGCCGATTTCGCGGTCCGAGGACCACACATCGGGGGCAGGAAGGCGACAACCAAGCGGCCTCCGGGGGCGTCGTAGACGTACTGCCCCGCACGCAGCTCGTGTCGACCCTGGGGGATCGGCGAGTTGGAGCGGGAGGCCTGAGCGCGTCCCGGTCAGCGCTTCACGTACGTCACCATCTCGCGCGACCGCTCGCTCACGCCGCCCTCCGTCACTTCCAGCGCGAAGCGGCAGCGCACCGTGATCGAGGTCGAGCCGGCGGCCCCCGCCGGCCCGATCCACCCGTGACCCTCGCTCTCGACGTCGAGCGTGGACCCCCGCCAGCGCAGCACGCGCACGGACTCGCTCTGGAGCCGCGCCGACCGATCCTCCGGCGCCAGGAGCGCTTGGGGATCGACGTCGCGCGGGAGATCGAGTCGACGCACGCCCGAGGGGCCCACCAGCAGGACGAACGTCTCGAGTGGCGTCACGGGCCCCCGCCCCTCGGCACGCGTCTCGATGGCCAGGAAGCGGCCGTCCGGACTCCAACGCGCGTGGGCGTACTCCGGCACCACCATGGCTCCGAGCTCGCGGCCGCTCTCTAGCGCTCGCACGGTGATCGTCCGCGTGGGACGAGGATGCGGGGCGGTGCGGGGCGGGCCCGGTCCGATCACCACGGAGTGCCGGCCATCCGGCGACGTGGCGGCGGTGTAGTAGTCGTTCTTCCCGTTCTTCCGATAGCGCCGCTCGGTGTCGCCGCGCGTCTGCCGGAACACGACGGCCGTGTCGTGCGCGGCGCGGCCGATCGGGTGGAAGACGATGTCCTGATCGGCCAGGAATTCGACATCATCGGCCGTCAGAATCCCCGCGTCGACGAACTCCTGCAGGGAGGCGAGCGGCCCGTGACCACCCCGCGTCACCACCGCCACGATGCTGTCGCGCAGAGCGTCGACGCGCATGGCGCGGGCCCCCGAGCGCGACGGCTCGCTCAAGATCCAGCCCAGCCCCAGCATCCCCCCGAGCACGATCCCGATCGGGATGATGAGCCGCACGCCGGCGAACACGATTCGGGACCCGAGCCCACGGCCGACGGCCGCGTACTCTCCCCGCGTGCGCCAACGCGTCTTGAGCCAGTCGAGGAAATGTCTCACGAATCCGGTGCGCCCGCCGGACCGGCGGACCCTCGATGAACGGGCTGTCGATCGGTAGTCTGGCCCGATTCCATACGAATTCCCCAGTGAGCGTGACGCTCTAGAATAGGGTCCCAACCTGGATCGGGCCGCCCGGGGGGCGCGCCGGGGTCAGGGATGGAGGAGGACCGATGAGTCTCGAGGTGCTGGCCGCGGTTCACGCCGTGGCGACGATCGCGATGGCCGGGCTCGTGTGGTTCGTGCAAATCGTCCATTACCCTTTGTTCGAGCGCGTGTCCGACGGCGACTTCCCCGCCTATCACGAGGGGCACACCACCCGCACGGGCCGCGTCGTCGTGCCGCTCATGTTGGTGGAGCTGGGGAGCGCGATGGGGCTGGGGCTGGTGGCGCCCCCGCACGTCCGCGGTCTCGCGGTGTGGGGCCTCGCCCTCCTGGCTCTCATCTGGCTCTCGACGTTCGTCGTTCAGGTGCCGCTGCACCGCGGGCTCGCCGCGGCGCCCGCCTCCCGCGAGCGGCGCGTCCGCCGGCTCGTACGCGCCAACTGGCTGCGCACGGTGGCGTGGAGCGCGCGCGCCGTGCTCTCCGTCGCGCTCGTCCTCCGCCTAGGCGCGCTGTAGCGGACCCCCCGCGGGACCGGGGAGGATCGGTCAGGTCCCATCGACATGCGGGCGGGGGCGGGCGCGCATCCTTCTTCCGAGAAGCACGCCGCCCCCGATCAGCGCAGACATCGCCAGGCCGAGGCCACCCGCCACCGCGACTATCTGGAGGGCGACCAGCGGCCCGGCGGCGAACAGCCCCATGAGTAGCGTGACGAGGTGGATCGGGTGCGCGAGCACCGACGCCGCGCTTCCCACCCCGACCCCCGCAAGCCACTGTCTGGCCGGCGTGGACCCCCGGTGCGCGGCGGCCCTGGACCCGAACCAGAATCCGAGTCCGGAGACCACGGCTACGCTACCCAGATAAGCGACGAGGAAGGGGAGATCCCAATCCGCGAAGAAGGAGCGAATCTCGCTGAGCATGGCGGAGCCTCGATCCGTGGCGACCCCCGGACAAGGCTCTCGGCCGGGTTCGTCACGGGTATTCGGGTACCTCGTCGGCCGTCTCGCGCCTCTCGAGCCCGACGCCCTGCGTGAGTGCCCAAAACCGGGGGGCCGGCCCCGATGGAGCCGGCTCCCCGCAAAGGTCGCCTGAGCGAGAGATCAGTTGATCCTGATCCCCGCCCCGGCGGTGAAGGACCACGCCCGGTTCTTGAAGCTCTCGGGCGCGGACGCCGTGTCGTTGATGTCGGTGAGGCCCAGCGTGTAGCGGCCATCGAGCAGGAACAGCAGCCGCTCGAAGCCGATCTCCACGCCGCCCCCGAACGCCACGCCGAAGTCGGCGCTCTTGGTCAGCAGCGGGTCTTCCGGGTTGAAGGTCTCGCAGTCCTGCGCGATGGGTCCGTTGAACCCTTCCGTCACGAGGTCGCAGTTCGCTTCCAAGGAGATCACCGGACCGGCGGCCGCGTACGGACGCACCATGCCGCCCGTCGGAACCCGGGCCACGAGCAGCACGGGAAACTCGATGTAGTCGAGGTCGGCCTGGAACAGCAGCCCCTCATCCTGCGACTTCGTGCCCTTTCGCGAGAACAGCGCCTCGGGACGGATCGCGAACACCTCCCCGAGCCCGAACTGGGCGAAGACGCCGCCCACGAAGCCCGACCGGGTGTCGCTCTCCACGCTCGTTCCGTCGTCCTCGATGCTCAGATCCGCGACGTTGATTCCCCCCTTCAAACCCACCACGACTTCCTGTCCCACGACCAGCTGCGCGGCCGCGAAGGACCACGCCAGGGCCAGGGCGAGTGAGACCAGCGATTTCTTGAACATGGGCTCTGCTTCGATCGTCTATAGGGTCAGAGCGGATCGGCTCTCCGATCCGCTGTGCGCCGTATTCAACGTGCGATCGAAACGGTCGTGACACGTGCGGCCGGGAGGGCTTCGGGGCGCGGTCGGGCGGCCGCGCCCCGACGAGTGGCGCTAGGGCTTCTCCACGTAGGCGGCGGCTCGCCGGGCCGCCGGTCGGTCGCACCCGGCCCCGCGGCAGAGCGAGAGGAGCGCTTCGTAGTGCCCCCGGGCGCGATCGGGCTCGCCCGTCAGCTCGGCCGCTCGTCCGGCCCCGGCCAGGGAGTGGAACCGCCCAGGGTTCTCGGCCAGCGCGGCCTCGTAAGCCTCGAGGGCCTCCGCGGGCCGTTCGAGCTCGAGCAGGAGGTCCCCCAGCTGCTCGCGCGCCGGCAGAACCGAACCGGGCGTCACCGCGTGCTTGCCCACCTTCTCCTCGAGCGCCGCGCCGCGCCGGAGCGATGCCACCGCCGCTTCGGCG
>JBFIOX010000182.1:0-5784 GCA_041610455.1 Gemmatimonadota bacterium | reverse complement strand
TCGGGTAGCCGGCGGCGTCGTGCACCACCACCTCGCCGTCGAGCACGAGGTGCTCGAAGGGCAGACGCCGCAGGGCGCGGGCGATCTCCGGAAAGCTGGCCGTCGCGTCGTGCCCGTTTCGGGTCAGCAACGCCGCCTCGCCGTCGGTGGCCGTGGCCAGCATGCGGTACCCGTCGAGCTTGAGCTCGAAGCACCACGCCGGGTCGTCGAACGGCTCGTCGCGCTGGCCCGCCAGCATGAGCTTGACGTCCGGGGCCGAGACGCGTCCCGGCTGCGCCTCCAACGATGCCAGTCGAGCGCGAACGGATTCGTCGGGACTCCACCCGGCTTCGAGCCGAGCCAGCTCCTCGACCGTGAGCCCCGAGAGGACGGACGTCTCGGGAAGCGCACCGGCCTCGAGGACGGGGTGGCCGCCCCGCTTCTCCCGGATGAGCAGCCAATCGCGACCCGTGTCGCTCTTCTTGAGCTTCACGAGCGTCCACACGCCCTTCAGCTTGTGCCCCCGCAGCTCGAACAGGAGCTTGCCCTCGGCGAGCCCGGCTCGCGGATCCTCCAGGGGCACCCAGCGACCGATGTCCCACAGGATCATCTCGCCGCCCCCGTACTCGCCTTCGGGGATCACGCCCTCGAAGTCGATGTAGTCGATCGGATGGTCTTCGGTCTGGTGCGCGTACCGCTTGTCGGCCGGATCGGGCGAGATGCCCTTCGGCACCGCCCAAGACTTCAGCACGCCCTCCATCTCCAGTCGGAGGTCGAAGTGCACCCCGGCGCGCCGTGCCGCGTGCTTCTGCACGCAGAAGGCCCCGGCCCCGGTGCCCGGCGCGTCGCCGAAGGGCTCCGGCGTCCGGTCCGGGCTCCGCTTCTCGCGGTACCTGGTAAGCGAATCTCGCGGCATTCGATACCCGTCGGGCGTGGCCCACGCTCTCCCGGTCGAGTCCGCGAGAGCGTCGTCGTGGGGCGCCCCGTTTTCGAGCGTGGGCGCCGGCGGGGCGCGGCGGGCCGGAGTCCGGCGCCGCGCGCGCCGTCTGCGTTTCCGGGGCGGAACCTATTATCTTTTCCGGGCGTGGCGGTACTCCGGCCGCCGGGATTAAGAGGAGAACAGGGAAGGGGACGCTCCATGGCCGCTCGACCGATCGCGTCGGCGACGATCTCGTTCGGGCTCGTGTCGATACCGATCCAGCTCTACTCCTCCAGCGAGAACTCGCAGAAGGTGCGCTTCAACTTCCTGTCGCCCGAGGGTGGCCGGGTGAAGCAGCAGTACATCGATCCGAAGACCGGCGAAGAGGTGCCTCGGGACCAGCTGGTCAAGGGCTATCAGTTCGCCAAGGACCAATACGTGACATTCACCGCCGACGAGCTGAAGGCGCTGGAGGCGGAGGCCAAGCAAGCCATCGAGATCGTCGAGTTCGTGCCCCTCGAGCAGGTAGAGCGGGCCTATATCGGGAAGACGTACTACCTTGGGCCCGACAAAGGGGGTGGCAAGGCCTACAAGCTCCTGGGGGCGGCCATGGAGCAGACCGGATGGGCGGCGCTGGCCAAATACGCCGCCCGCGGCAAGCAGTACCTGGTGCTCATCCGGCCCGTGGGCGAGCACCTCGTGATGGAGCAGCTGCACTACGACCACGAAGTGCGCGACATCGGCGAGGTGCCGTCGGGCGAAGGCGAAGTCAGCGACGCGGAGCTCAAGCTCGCCGTCCAGCTCATCGAGCAGATCGCGTCCGAAGAGTTCGTTCCGTCGCGCTACGAGGATGAGGTCGGGAGTCGGATGCTGGCCGCCATCGAGAAGAAGATCGCCGATGGCAAGGAGATCACGGCGCCGGTCGAGGAAGAGCCGACCACGCAGGTGATCGATCTCATGGAGGCGCTCAAGGCGAGCGTTTCCAAGGCCGACGCCAAGGGGCCGAAGGGCGCCAAGAAGCCAGCCCGCGCCTCGCGGTCGAAGAAGAAGGCGGCCGGCGCCAAGTAGGTCCGGCGCGCGGGCGTCCGGGCTCGGGGTGGTCGGGTGTGGAGGACGGAGGCGGTGAGCGAGCACACCTTCAGCACGCGAGAGGCGGCGGCGCTTCTCGATCTCACGCCGCGCGAAGTGCGCATCTTCGCACGCGCCGGGCTGCAGGAGCCGGTCCGGGGTACACGCGGCGAGTACCGGTTCGGATTCCGCGATCTCGTGGTGCTGCGCATGGCCGCCGCCCTGCGTCGCGCCCGCGTCCCCGCCCGCCGGATCGCCCTCGCCCTGACCGACGCGCGGCGCGACTCGGGCGGCAGGGTGGCGGGACTCCGGCTTGAGGCGCTGGGCGGGCACGTCGTCGTGCGGGACGGAGAGATCGTCTGGCGGGCCGACTCGGGGCAGCTCCAACTCCCCCTGGACGAAGCGGCGAGAGGCCACACCGACCCGGCGCCCGCCGTGCACGGCATGTCGGCCGAAGCGGGATCGGATGGGGCCGACGCGGACGCCGACGCGTGCCTGGAGCGCGCCCTGGCGCTCGAAGGCGACCAGCCCGACGAGGCGCTCGAGTGGTATCGTCGCGCGGTGGCCGCAGATCCGGAACGCTGGGAGGCGCATGCGGGGCTCGGCTTCCTGCTTCAGGGAGGGGGAGCGACGGAGCCGGCCATCCACAGTTACCGCCGGGCACTCGAGATCGAAGCCGATGCCACGGTGCGATTCAACCTCGGGGTCGCCCTGGACGATCTGGGTCGCTCGGAAGAGGCGGAAGCGGCCTATCTGGGCGCGCTCGAGCTCGACCCGCGGCTGGCCGACGCCCACTTCAACCTCTCGTGCCTCTACGAGAAGCGGGGGGATCGGCGTGCCGCCCTTCGACACATGATCCGCTACCGCGAGCTGGGCGACGCCTGAGCACCGTGTCGGTGGAGGAGGGTGCCGGGGCGCCCCGGAATCCCGTCACCGCTGCCCCGCGCCATCCGGAGCGCCACCGGTCCGCCCCATGCATCTACAAGACGGCAGGGGCGAGTCCGGGGTCACGGGAGGGTGGCGTCCTCCCCCACCACGGCGATGTGCCGGCCATCGGGGCTCACCGCGATGCGCGTGATGCCCCCGATGCCGGATCCCTCCAGGTCGCCCGCCAGGCGCCAGTCCGAGTCGGTGAGCGGATCGAGCACGTAGAGGCGGCTTCCGGAGCCCCACACCAGGACGCCGGCGGGGAGCCACGCGTAGTCGGCCCCATCGTCGAAGGGGGCGGCGAGATCCCGCGCCCCACCGGTCGCGGGGTCGTAGGCACGGATGCGGCGGGCGCCGCCGTCCCGGTGCAGGAAGCTCACGGCGGTCCGGGCGGGGACCCGGTGCAGCGAGCGCCCGATGTCGTGCGCCACCACGCGGCCCGGTCCCGGTCCGCGCGCCGCGATGTGGAGCGTCGACGGGGCTCCCAGCACGAAGAGCGCGACCGTGTCAGCGGTCAACCACGCGTGGTAGCCCACCGGCGCGATGTCGGGCAGGACGAGCCGGGGGTCCCCCCCTTCGAGGTCGAAGCTCCACAGGCGCTGGGTCGAGTCGGCCTCGACCCGGATGACGGAGAAGCGATCGCCGCCGGGCATCACGGTGGGCGAGTACTCGCTCTCCACGCTCCCCGTCAGCGCGGAGGGGGCAGGGCCGCCCACCGCCCAGCGGTAGATGTCGGTCTGCCCGCCGCGGTCCGAGGCGTAGAGGAGGTGGCGCGAATCGGGCGTGAAGGAGGGCTGGTTGTCGTAGCCGGCGCGGCGCGTCACGTTCACCCAGCCGTCGAAGACCGGCTGCGTCGGAGGGCCCGAGATCGTCGCCACGAAGATGTCCGTGCCGGGGGCCTGCCCGGAGGCCGGCGGCGACGCGACGGCGAGGATCCAAAGGAGCGTGGCGGCGCGAAGGCCGCGCCCGCTGCATCGAGGCGGAAGCGAGTTGCGCATGGCGGTTCCCGAGCCGGGGGATCTTCGGTCGCGTGGCGCCCGTCGCCACGGAGCGCCTCAGGTTGTCGGCACGTGAGGGGAGGGACAAGCGGGCCCGGGGGCGCGTCAGCGGGCTACTCGGGGACCCCGCTGGTGCGAAAGCTCGGAATCAAGCCGGGCGCGCGAATGTGGCTCGCGGGGATCCCCGACCATTATTGGGATCTCCTCGGCGAGCTGCCCGACGACGTCTTCGCGGCGAGCCCGGAGGAGCCGGTCACGTTCGCGCACGTGTTCGCGACCGAGATCGACGCGGCGGCCGACGGCATCGCGCGGGCCAAGGGGCGTCTGGCGCCCGACGGGATGGTGTGGGTCTCGTGGCCCAAGAAGGCCTCGGGAGTGCAGACCGAGTTGGATGAGAACGGGGTGCGGCGGCTGGGGCTCGCCGCGGGACTGGTGGACGTGAAGATCTGCGCGGTGGACGAGACGTGGTCGGGGCTCAAGTTCGTGCTCCGGTTGCGAGACAGGCCGTCTTGAGACGCGAGGCGTCTGCGTATTCTGCGCCGGCGAGGCGGAGGTACTGATCTCCCACAGTGGTTTAATCATATCGCGTAACTAGTTTTCCGGTAGTCGATTGAAGCCGTCATACGGTGCAGTTCCGTGCGGGCAGGGAGGTTGCGCTCCCCGCCCGTGCGGGCGCGGCGGGTGCCGCACGAGGGCGGCCGAGAGGGGCTCGGCAGACAGGGGAAGGGGCGCACTTGCGACCGATGTCGAGAGGCACGCACTCGGGGCTGACGTGGCTGATCCGCGGCCTCACTTTGCTCGCCCCGGTGGCGTTCGTGGTCCTCACGCTCGGCAGCCGCGGCGGCGCGGAGGTGGCCGAGGCCGGCATGGGATATCGCCCGGCGGAGCGTCCCGTGCAGCGGCTCACGATCCGGGAGGGCGAAGCCCTCGACGGCCTGCTGGCCCGCGGGGGGCTGGGTCACGGCGAAGTCCGTCGACTCGTCGAGCTGTCCCGGCCCTACGTCGACTGGCGCCGCCCGGATCCATCCATGAACGCCGCATTCCACGCCTGGCCCGGGGAGACCCCGGTGCGCATCGAGCTGCGGGCCGATCGCGACATGACCCTGCGCTTCGAGATCGAAGGCGCGGTGTGGAACGTGTCGGCCGACAGCGTGGCCGTGAGAAAGGACACGGTCGTCGTCGCGGGGCGCATCGCGTCGACCCTTTGGTCCGCCGAGCTGGAGGGGGACGCCGCCCGGCTCTCGACCGGCGAAAAGGCCGACCTCGCCGGCCATCTCGCGGACGTGTTCGCCTGGCAGCTCGATTTCTTCCGTCAGGTCCGACCGGGGGATACCTACCGCATCGCGCTCGAGCGCGATGTACGACCCGACGGCTCGGTGCGGCGCGCCCGCGTTCTGGCGGCCGAATACGTGACGGCGGGCGAGCGTTTCACAGCGTATCGGTTCCGCCCCTCCGCCGGGGCCGCGGCGCTCTACTACGACGAGCTGGGCGTGGCCCTGCGCGGCGCCTTTCTCAAGGCCCCGCTCGACCTGGTGCGCATCACCAGCCGCTTTTCGAGCAGCCGCTTCCACCCGGTGCTCGGAAGGTACCGATCGCACAACGGCGTCGATTACGGGGCCGCCGCGGGGACGCCGGTGCGCGCCACCGGCGACGGCCGCGTCGTTCGGGCGGGGTGGTCCGGTGAGTACGGACTGCTGGTGGAAGTTGACCACGCGGGCGGAATCCGCACGCGCTACGCGCACCTGAGCGGGGTGGCGAACGGAATCCGGCCGGGTGCCGCGGTCGAGCAGAGCGACCTCATCGGCGTGGTCGGGGCCACCGGCCTGGCCACGGGACCGCACCTGCACTACGAGTTCCTGGTGCACGGGCGACCGGTGGATCCCTCTTCGGTCG
>JBFIOX010000181.1:0-5802 GCA_041610455.1 Gemmatimonadota bacterium | reverse complement strand
GCGCTCCGTGATCGC
The DNA here is from genome assembly GCA_041610455.1 of Gemmatimonadota bacterium. Classification (GTDB taxonomy): domain Bacteria; phylum Gemmatimonadota; class Gemmatimonadetes; order Palauibacterales; family Palauibacteraceae; genus Palauibacter. The sequence continues at coordinate 5,787 of JBFIOX010000181.1, read as the reverse complement.
GAACGCGGGCATCACCGTCTATCGCGTGCAGGCACGCAAACGGCTGCCCGATCTCGGAGAGGTCCTAGCCGTGGACGGGGGGCTGTCGGACAACCCGCGCCCGACCATGTACGGGGCCAAGTACGAGATCGTGTGCGGCACGCGCTGGCGCGAGCCGCACGACGCCCGGTTTCGCGTCGTGGGCCGTCACTGCGAATCGGGCGATGTGATCTCGGAGGCCGCCCGACTGCCCGGCGCGACCAAGCGCGGCGACCTGCTCGTCATCCCGGTCACCGGGGCCTACGTGTACGCCATGTCGAGCCGATACAACGGGCTTCGCCGCCCGCCCGTGATCTTCGTGCGGAACGGACGGGCTCGCGAAGTGGTCAGGCGGGAGACGCTGGAAGATCTGCTGGCCTGCGATCTCGACCTCGGTGCCTCCGGCGCGCGACGGGACGCGGGCGCCGCCTGAGCACCGGACCGCCCGCCCCGCTCTCAGTCGGGTCGCCGCCGGATGTCCGCCGTCGCCAGCAGGCGCACATCCGGATCGAACGAGACGGACGTCGCGCCTCCGGCGCCCGGCACGCGATGCGTCTCGCGGCGCGCGGACATGCTCGCCGTGATGCGCCGCCGGCCGCCATCGGGTGCCACGATCTCGAGCTCGACGTCGATGGCGAAGGTGGGCCATCCCGCCGGCTGGATCTGCCGGAGAGCGAGCACGAGATCGTCGCCTTCCGTGGCCCACTCGATCAAGAGCTGCGGATAGCCCGGCGCCTCGATCCACTGCCCGAAGAAGGCGCGCAGGTCCTGGCCCGAAGCGCGCTCGAGCGCCCTTCGCACCGCCTCCGTGTCGGCGTTGGCGTGGCGATGGCCGGCGTAGTAGTCCCGCAAGCCCGCGAAGAACGCCGGGTCCCCCAACCGCTGGCGCAGCATGTGGAGCACCCACGCGCCCTTCTGGTAGTTGTTGGCGTTGAGGAGCTCGAACAGGCGGTTGGTGCTCGAGTCGATGATGGCCTGCCCCGCCATCTCGGACTCCACCACGCTGCTCCGAAGCCGGTCCATGGCGGCGCGGAACGCCTCGGGTCCGTCACGGGCTTCGAAGTACAGGGGCGCGAAGTAGCTCGCGAATCCCTCGCTGACCCAGAGCTGGTACCAGGAAGCAGGAGTGACCGCATCCCCGAACCACTGGTGGGCCGTCTCGTGCGCGATCACGTTCTCGCCCATGCGGCGGGTCTCCCACCCCCCTCTTCCGTAGAAGATCGCGCTCGCGTTCTCCATCCCGCCGAAGCGCGTGGAGGATTCCACGTGGGCCAGCTTCTCGTAGGGGTACGGGCCGATCAGCTCGGTGTAGAAATCGAGCATGTCGGGCGCGCGGCGAAAGCGCTCCTCCCCGTACGCGCCGTCGCCCGCCAGGGCCCACACCGACACCTCGGCGCAGCCGGCGGCGGCGCCCGCGGGGGCCCGGCCGCACGCGGCGCGGCCCAACACCCGACTCTCGAACCGTGCGACGCCGATGACCATGGTGTAGGTGGGGATCGGCGCCTCCGGATCGGTCTCCCACACCCAGGTCGACGTGTCGCCCGCATCTCTCACTTCGACCGAGCGGCCGTTCGCGATCACCTGATACCCCGAGGGCACGCGGACCTGGTAGCGCACGATCGCCTTGTCGGAGGGATGGTCGTTGGCGGGAAACCACCAGCGGGCCCGGTTGGGCCAGTTGTCGGCGAACGCCGTCGGGTCGCCGTTGGCATCAGGCCCGAAGAAGAGGCCATCCCGAGGGCTCCCATGGTAGGCGATGCGCACCTGGCGCGCGCCGCGGACATCCGGGGGGAGGGGACCGATCTCGAGCCGCCCGCCCCGCTGGTCGAACCCGACGGATGCGCCGTCGAGCTGGACGGACGTCACGGTCAGCCCTGCCAGGTCGAGCGCGAGGTGCTGCAGGTGATCCGCGAGGGACACGCGCAGGGTCGCCACGCCGCGCAGGACTCCCGATTCGAGATCGGACAGATCGAGCTGGAGGTCGTACGCGTGCACGTCGATCCCACGACGGTCCGCCAGGGGCCGGCGCTCGACCCCCGGCTCTTCCGGAACGGCCTCGAGTCGCGGCGCGTCGGCCGGGACTGGCGTCGGCGTGGGCGTCCGAGGGGCCGGGGCGCTGCCGCAGGCCGCGGTCCAGGACAGCGCGCACGCCATCCCGAGAAGGGCCAGCGCTTGCGGCCCCGGGCCCCGACCCGCACCGTTCGCGCGGCGCGCGGATCCCGGACTTTCCTGCGAATGAAAGATCGACCCCTCGCACACATGCGGCTCAGGCTCACCTCGGCGGTCGCGGCCCGTGTCCGATCTGTCCATCGAGCTCCTCTTCGGCGGTGCGCGCCGCCGCAGGTGCCATGTGGGCGCGGCCGGCGCCTTCCGTACGGCGCCTCGCAAAGGACCGAGCGGGCCCTCGGCGGGCAACTCGAGCGGCCTCCTATGACGGCGCACGGGCGGATCGCGCGGCCCGCCGGCGGTGGCCCCCACGGGACAGGCGCGCTCTGCGCCGGAGCTCGCTCCCGGTGAGCGGGGATCACCCCTTCGCCGAGTTGGGGCTCTCCCATGCCCTCGTGGCCGCGGTCGAGCAGTCCGGCTACGTGGAGCCGACCGAGATCCAGCGCCAGGCCATCCCGGCCATCCTGGCGGGGCGCGATGTGCTCGGCATGGCGCACACGGGCACCGGCAAGACGGCGGCGTTCACGCTGCCGATGGTCCAGCGGCTCGCACGGACGCCGCAAGCGAAGGCGCCCCGTGGGCTCGTGATCACGCCCACGCGCGAGCTGGCCCAACAGATCGGGAAGGCCGTGCGCACGTACGGGGCGACCTCGTCCATCGAGGCCGTGATCGTGCATGGCGGGACGAGACTCGGCCCCGAGCGATCCGAGCTCACGTTCGGTTGCGACGTGCTGATCGCCACGCCGGGTCGCCTCCTGGACCATTTGAAGCGCGGCAACGCCGATCTCGCTCGGATCGAGGTGCTGATCCTCGACGAGGCCGACCGCATGCTGGACATGGGGTTCATCGACGACGTGAAGGAGATCGTCGCCGCGACTCCCGGCCAGCGACAGACGCTGCTGTTTTCCGCCACGATGCCCAACGGCGTCCGCTGGCTGGCGCACGAGCTCATGCGCGACCCCGTCGAGGTCAGGGTGGGCCAGGAGACCGCGGCGGAGGGCATCCGGCAGGTCCTCCACCCCGTGGACTGGTCGCGGAAGCACGAGCTTCTCGCGCACCTGCTCGAGGAGTGGCCCGAGGGCCAGGTCCTCGTGTTCACGCGCACCCGCGATGCCGCCACGTACCTGACCGATTTCCTCTCTTCGCGGGGGGTCTCGGTCGACGGACTGCACGGCGGCAAGCACCAGGATCAGCGGGACCGGGCGCTCAAACGGTTCCGCGAGAATACAACCCGCGTGCTGGTGGCGACGAACGTCGCCGCGCGCGGCCTGGACATCCGCGGGATCCGACACGTCGTGAACTTCGACGTGCCGGAAGACCCGAGGGACTACGTGCATCGGGTCGGACGGACGGCCAGGGGCGACGAGACGGGAGACGCGGTTACGCTCATGGCCACGAGCGACTGGGTCGAGATCCGGGGCATCGAGCGCCTGCTCGGCGCGCCGATCGAGCGCCGCGTCGTGCCGGGCTTCGAGCCGGAGGTGGAGCCGCCGCCCCCCGAAGAGGACCCCGACGAGGCTCCCCAGCCTACCGCCCTGAGACGGGGGATTCGACGGCGCGGCTGAGCGTCCGCCCCGCTCCGAGCCACGCGGGGCCGACCCCCACGCGCTTCCGATCGTCCTCCCTCGGGCGCATATTCGCGGTCTAGAGGGACCCAGCCACGGAGGACCCATGAAGCCCCGATTCGCCCTGTCGTACACGACGTTCCGCACGCCGCGCCTCATCGCACTGTTCGCCGCGGCCTCGCTGTCGCTGCCGGCCGCGGCGCAGGCGCAGCGCACGGCCAAGCCCATCCTCCACGGCACGCACTGGGTGGCGATCACGGGGAAGCCGCTTGGCGCCACGGCCGGGGCGCGCATGTTCCACCAGGGCGGCAACGCGGTGGATGCGGCGGCCGCCATGCTCGCCGCCACCTCGACGATGTGGGATGTGCTGTCGTGGGGCGGCGAGACCCAGGCCCTCATCTACGACCCGGTGGCGCGCGAGGTGATCGGGCTCAACGCGCTCGGCGTGGCGCCGTCGGGCGCCACCCCCGAGCGTTACCGGGCCGAGGGCCACCCCCGGTATCCGCCGGATAAGGGACCGCTGTCGGCGGTGACGCCCGGCACGCCCGGGGGTCTGATGACCATGCTGGCCGAATGGGGCACGTTGAGTCTGGCGGAAGTGCTCGCGCCCGCGATCGAGATGGCGGAGGGTTACCCGATCGAGGCGGACGCGGCCCGGCGCATCCGCGGCTCGGCCGATGACATCCGCCAGTGGCCCTCGTCGGTGCGCGTCTACTTCACCCACCCGGACGACGAAGAGAACCCGGGGCCGCGCGAGGGCGAGATCTTCCGGCAGCCCGACCTGAAGCGGACGCTCGAGCGGCTCGTGGAGGCGGAGGCGCGCGCGTTGGCGGCCGGAAGGGACCGCAAGGCGGCCATCTACGCCGCGTACGACGCCTTCTATCGCGGCGACATCGCCCGCGACTTCGTGCGGGGGGCGCAGGAGGCCGGCGCCCTCGTGACCCTGGAGGACCTGGCCGCGTGGCGCGTACACATCGAGGAACCCGTCAGCACCGACTACAAGGGGATCGAAGTCTACAAGCTCACCACGTGGGTCCAGGGGCCGGTCATGCTGCAGGCCCTCAACATGATCGAGCAGCTGGACGTTCAGGGGATGGGCTTCAACAGCGCCCGTTACCTGCACGCGCTGTATCAGGTGATGAACCTCGCGTTTGCCGATCGCGACTTCTACTACGGCGACCCGTACTTCCCGCCCGCCGAGCCTATCGCGGGTCTGCTGTCGAAGGAGTACGCGAAGGCCCGGCTGGCACAGATCGACTGGAGCCGCAACGATCCCGACGCGGGCCCGGGCGATCCCTACCCGTTCCAGGGCGGGGAGAACCCGTTCGGACACTACCTGGAGACGTGGGGCAAGCGGGGGCCCGTCACCACCGAACAGGGAGCGAGCGGCGCCGATGAGGAGCCCGAGCTGCGCGCGGCCAGGCATCGGGCGCTCGACGACGACTTCTATCTGGGCACCACCTCCATCCAGGCGGCGGACGAAGAAGGCTGGGTCGTGTCCATCACCCCCTCGGGCGGGTGGATCCCGGCCGTGATCGCGGGCGAGACGGGGATCGGACTGTCGCAGCGCGCCCAGAGCTTCGTGCTCGATCCGGCCGAGAACCCCTTCAACGTGATCGAGCCCGGCAAGCGTCCGCGGGCCACGCTCACGCCCGGCATGGCGCTGAAGGACGGCCGCCCCTACCTGTCGTTCGCCGTCCAGGGGGGCGACTCGCAGGACCAGAACCTGCTCCAGTTCTTCCTCAACATGGTCGAGTGGGACATGAACGTGCAGCAGGCGGTGGAGGCGCCCAACATGAACAGCTTCCAGCTGAGGGGCTCCTTCGGCGACCACGAGACCCGGCCCGGACGCATGCTGCTGCAGGATGCGACGCCCCCCTGGGTGCGCTCCGCCCTCCGGGACATGGGTTATACCCTCACGTTCGGCGAGCGCACGTCGGGGCCCATCAACGCCATCTTCTTCGATTGGGAGCACGGATCCTTCTGGGGCGGCTCGAGCCACCACGGCGACGACTACGGCGTGGTCTGGCAGTAGGCG
>JBFIOX010000180.1:0-5811 GCA_041610455.1 Gemmatimonadota bacterium | reverse complement strand
GAGCGCGGTGAGGGCTCCGAGACGCTCGACGAACGCCCGTCGGTCGAGATCGGCGTCGGCGGGGGGCGCGCTCGGGTCGCTCACGAGGCGTTCAATTCCCGGGCGCCGGCCCGTCGCCCCGCCAGGCGATGCCCTCGGCGGGGTACAGGGCCGGCGGGGGCCCCAGGGCGTCCAGCTCGAGGTCGGCGATGGCCGGCGGCGTGGCGCGCAAAAAGCGCCGGGCCGACGCCATGATCCGGTTCACGTCGGCCGGCGCATCGGGGTCATTTTCGGGAAGGACGGTCAGGTCGATGCCCAGACCCCTGAGACGCGCCGAGATGTACGCGTCGAGCTCTTCGTCCGTGAGAGCCGGACGATCCGGCGCCCTGGCGGCCCCGTCCGAGCGGGCCTGCGGGCGATCCTGGATGGGAGGCATCTTGGCGAAGCTCCTGGCTGGCGAGGGGTTTCGAGTCATTGTGGGGCGCCCCTGGATCCCGCGCCACCGACCGTCGAGGTTTGCTTCGGCACGGCCCCTGCACTAACGTGGGGGAGAACGGATGTAAGGCAGAATTTTTTGAGCCAACACATGCCCGCAGAGCCTTCGATCCCGAGGCGGACGTCATGCCCCGCTGGGGACGGCGAAAACCGAGGGTAGGAGGCGAACCGTTTCCGGAGGGCTTCAAAAAATCACCTTGCATCTGTCTCTAAAAAAGGGGGTGACCCACGGGTCGCCCCTTTTGCATCGGCCCCGCGGAAACCCCGCATCGCCGCGCAACGAGCGGATCGTCTTCGCCGGTCGGCGGCGGCCGCCGCCCCGACGACCGTAACGGGGCATCCCGAGAGATCCCAGCCGGAGAGCTGCTTTGAAGAAAGAGGGCCTGGCTCGCGTAGCCGAACGCGAGCCACGAGAAGAGTCGCCGGGAGACGCGCGGGGGATTCCCGCACGCTCGGCGAAGCACGATCCCGGCGACGAAGACCCGCTGGCCCGGCTGGTGCGGGAGCAGCTGCGGCTGCTCGGGGAGGACCCCGATCGCCCCGGGCTCAGACGCACGCCCGCCCGCGTGGCCGAGGCGCTTCAGTTCTTGACGCGCGGCTATTCCCAGACGGTCGAGGACGCGCTGGGCAGCGCCATGTTCGAGGAGCCGCACGACTCGATGGTTCTGGTGCGCGACATCGAGGTCTACTCGCTGTGCGAGCATCACATGCTGCCCTTCTTCGGCAAGGCCCACGTCGCGTACATCCCGGACGGACGGATCGTCGGCCTGAGCAAGCTGCCCCGCATCGTGGACGTGTTCGCGCGACGCCTGCAGGTGCAGGAGCGTCTCACCGAGGAGATCGCGCAGGCCATCGAAGACGTGCTCCGGCCTCAGGGCGTCGGCGTCGTCATCGAGGCGGTCCACCTGTGCATGATGATGCGCGGGGTCGAGAAGCAGAACTCGAAGACGATCACGAGCGCGGTGCGCGGTCTGTTCCGCCGCGATCCGCGCACCCGAGAGGAGTTTCTGAGGCTGGCGCACGCGCCGAACTCCTTCTGAGCCCCCGTGTTCCTCGAGCTCGCCGAAGCGCTGGATTGCCCGCGCTGCCGCTCCGCCGTCGGCCTGGTCGCGTTCGTTGCCGAGGCGGAAGGCCGGCGCGTTCTGCGCGGCCGCCTGGGTTGTCCCCTGTGCGAGATCGAATACCCGATCGCGGGAGGGGCCATCGATTTCGGGGCCGACGACGGTCCGGACACCCTCGCGCCGACCGGGCCGGCCTCCGGCGCCGAGCTGTCGCTCCGCGTCGCGGCCCTGCTGGGCGTTCCCGAGCTGCGGGGGGGTGCGATCCTGCTCGGCCCGGGGCTCTCCGACTGTGCCGTCGGAGTGGCCCGGCACGCCGACCACGTCGAGGTCATGGTGTGGGTCGAAGGACGCTCGGACGTGGGGCTCGGCTTCGATCCGGACCAGCTGGCGGCGGGTTTGGACCCGCTGCACGGCGCCTCCGCGGACAGCTGGCCGATTCGCGGCCGCTTCCTGCACGGAATCGCCCTGCGCGGCGCCTGTGCGGCGCATCTCGATGAAGCCGCGCGTTGTCTTCGTGAAGGCGGACGGCTGCTCTTGTTGGACGCGCCCCGCGAGGTATGGACCAGCGCGATCGGGCTCGGATTCGAGGAGTTGGTCCGCGACGAGAGCACCTGGCTCGGCCAGCGGGGATGACGCGTTTGCCGGGGCACATCCCACGCCTCTAATTTCCCACCATCGAACACCGCAGGTCGACCTGACGGTCGCTGCTCGGATCGGGTCGGGAGGGGGCGAGCCGCAGCCATGACGTGGTGGAAGTTCTGGCAGACCAACGGGGGCGGGGGTGGACACCCGGACTATTACGAGGAGGGCGTGGCCCTGCTCCGGCAGGAGCTCTACCACGACGCGCTCACCTCGTTCCGCCTCGCCCTGAAAGCCCGACCCGGGGACGCGGCCACGCTGGAGCAGATGGCGGTGGCCTACACGCACATCGGGCTCTTCCAAGAGGCGGTGAGATCGTATCGCACCGCTCTCCAGGTCCGGCCCAACAGTCCCGCGGCGCACTACGGGCTGGCGTTCCTCCTGCTGCGCGCGGGGCACCAGCGGGATGCCATGCGGCACCTGCAGGCCTTCCTGCAGAACGCCAAGCCCGACCGGGAGGAGCCGAGGCACGTCGAGCACGCTCGACGCACCCTGGCCCGGCTGGGGGGCTCGAGCGGAGAGGCGACGGCCTCCTGACGGGCGGCGGCGGGACGGCTCGCAGCGCGGCGCCGCTGCCGGACGACTACCGTCCCGGCACGCTGGTCGACCTCTTCCTCACCGGCCTCCAGCGGAAGCGCCCCGATGCGGCCCGCGTCCGAACGGGCGCGGGCACGTGGGAGTCCATCTCGTCCGACATCATGGCCGATCGGGTCCGGGCCATCGCGCTGGGGCTGCGCGAGCTGGGACTCGCGCGGGGCGACCGCGTGGCCATCCTGTCCCACACGCGGCTCGAGTGGGCCCTGGCCGATTGGGGCATCGTGATGGCGGGACTGGTCAGCGTGCCGGTGTACCCCGTACTCCCGGCCGACCAGGTCCGTTACCTCCTCGAGGACTCGGGCGCCAAGGCCATCTTCGTGGCCGATGACGAGCAGCTCGACAAGGTCATCGAGGAGTGGAACCGCCTGCCCGAGCTGAAGCACGCCATCGCGTTCGAGCGGACGACGGGTCCGGCACGCAGCGAGGTCACGAGTCTGGAGGATCTCGAGGCGCGGGGGCGGGCCGCGCCACCGGAGCTGGCCGAGTCGTACGAGTCGTACGCCCGCGGCACGCCGCCGGACGCGCTGGCGACCCTCATCTACACGTCGGGCACGACCGGCGACCCCAAGGGGGTGATGCTCACCCACGCGAACTTCCATTCCAACGCCGTGCTCACGACCCTCGTCTTCCCGCTGGGGGAGGACGACCGCGTCCTGGCCCTGCTTCCGCTCGCGCACGTGTTCGAGCGCACGGTCGGCCATTACATCATGTGGCTGAAGGGCGTGACGGTGGCCTACGCCGAGTCGACGCTCACGGTGGGGCGCGACCTCGCCGAGGTGGCGCCGACCATGATGGCCGCCGTGCCGCGGGTGTTCGAGAAGGTGCTCGAACGGGCGGAGTCCGCGGCCCGCGAGGCGGGGGGCGCGAAAGCCGGCCTGTTCGAATGGGCCCGGCAGGTGGGCGAGCTCAGGGCCAGACGCGAGCTCGAGGGCGAGCCGTTGAGCCTGGTGCTCCGCCTGCAGGCAGCCATCGCCGACCGCCTGGTGTTCAGCAAGATCCGCGACAAGACGGGAGGGCGCATACGCTACTTCGCGAGCGGGGGCGCCCCGCTGCCGCCCGCGGTGGGGCTGTTCTTCTTCGCGGCGGGCCTGCCGATCATCGAAGGGTACGGCCTTACCGAGACGTCGCCCGTGCTCACCTTCAATCCGATCGACGCGCTTCGGCTGGGCACGGTCGGCAAGCCCATCCCGGGCACCGAGATCCGCATCGCCCAGGACGGCGAGATCCTGGCGCGGGGTCCCCAGATCATGAAGGGCTATTACCGCCGACCGGACGCCACGCGCGAGGTCCTGGGCGACGACGGGTGGTTGAGGACCGGGGACGTGGGAGAGATCGATGCGGACGGATACCTGAAGATCACGGATCGCAAGAAGGACCTCATCATCACGGCGTACGGCAAGAACCTCGCGCCGCAGCCGATCGAGGCCGAGATCAAGCGCGATCCGCTGGTGGCCGAGGCCGTGATGCTGGGCGACAAGCGCAAGTTCCCCATCGTGCTCGTGGTGCCAGATTTCGCGGCCCTGCGGGCACAGACGGCGGGAGACGAAGCGCGCTCCGAGGCGGCGCTGGTGGCAGACCCCGGGGCCCGCGACATGGTAAAGCGCGCGGTGGAGGCTCGCTGCGCCGGGTTCGCGCACTACGAACGCCCCCGCGACGTGCTCCTCGTCGAGGGGCCCTTCACGATCGAGGGCGGTGAGCTGACGCCGACGCTCAAGGTCAAGCGTCGGGTCGTGGCCGACCGGTACGCGGCCGAGATCGACGCGCTGTACGCCCGTGCGGAGGCCGACGACGAGCTCGAGCCCGGCTCCATGGGCGGATAGCGCATGCGGCGCGGACCCGCGGTCGTCCTCGTGAGCGGCCCCGACCCGGAGACCCTCCGTTCCCTGGCGCGGACGCTGGTCGAGGAGCGGCTCGTCGCCTGCGCCACCCTGGTTCCCGGCGCCCGCTCCATCTATCGCTGGCAGGGGGCGATCGAGGAGCAGGACGAGTGCCTCGCCATCCTCAAGACGGTCTCGAGTCGGGTCTCGGCCCTCGCAACCCGGATCGCCGAGCTCCACCCCTACGAGGTGCCCGAGGTGCTGGCGCTCGCGGTGGATGAGGGGGCCGCCCCCTACCTCGCTTGGCTCGAGGCATCCACGGGCGGATAGCTCCCGAAGCTTCTCGCGGGGGTCCGGGGCCTGGGCGCGCGCCGGAGCCTCTCCACGATCGAGGCGTTTTGCAGCCGTAGGACGGGAGGGACCCCCCCGGCTCGACCCGGGGATCGACCCGGAACACGGGCCTTCCCGCGCTCCCGGCAACGCCCTGCACAATCGGCAAAGATTTTGCTATGCATGGAGTTGGCGGGTCGGGCCACGTCGGGACGGGGCCTCGTCCCGGACCCGGTGCGTGGTCTCGTACGTAGGGACGAGCACAGAGTTGGAGGAACCTACCATGCAAAGGAAAAGCTTCGCGCTCGCAGCCGCGCTGCTGTTGGGCTTCGCGGGCGCGGCCCACGCACAACAGGGCGACGTGGAGTTCGGGCTGGATGCCGGCCTGATCGTCAGCATCAACGACGGCACCGACAACCTGACGTCGGTCTGCATCCCGTGTCAGCGCTTCAGGGTCGGGTTCTTCGTCTCGGACCAGATCTCGTTCGAGCCCTCCTTGGCCCTCAACATCCTGAGCGGAGGTGGCGAGACCCTGACGACCTTCGTGGGCGGCCCGGCGATCCTATACCACTTCACCTCGGATCCGAGCCGCGCGCGCGTCTTCCTCGGAGCCGGGGCGGACATCGCCGTCCTCGACCTGGGGTCGGCGACGGTCAGCCAGTTCGGGATCCAGGGCAGCCTGGGGGTCAAGGCCCCCGCGGGCAATCAGCTCGCCGTGCGCCTCGAGGGCATCGTGGGGTACAGCTTCGAGAACTCCGGCGATGGCGTGCCCTCCTCGGTCGATCTCGGCGCGCTCATCGGACTCTCCTTCTTCACCAACTAGCCCCGCCCGGGGCGCGTTCGAGGGGGGGGCTTCGGCTCCCCCTCGGCGCATCCGGGGCCGCGGGGGGGGG
>JBFIOX010000179.1:0-5840 GCA_041610455.1 Gemmatimonadota bacterium | reverse complement strand
GCACTCTCGCCGCGTCGGAGACGTCGGTGCGACGCTCTTCGTGGGGCGCGAGGACTCCGATGGCTTCCGGCAGAACGGCCGCTCGGAGCGCTGGCGCGTGAGGGCGAAGACGGTATTCCCGGCGGAATCGGCCAACCCCTGGGAGTTTTTCGTGAACTGGACCCGGGAGGACGAAGAGGAATTCTTCACCTGGTTGTCCGAGGAACGACGGCTCGAGGTCGACCCCATCGAGCTCGGGGATTGGACCCGCGAGGATGATCTGTCCCTGGGGATGACCGCCAACCCGCTCGTGACCCCGAACGCGCGACTGCAAGTGCGGCCGCACCTGTATCACGCGCGAGTCCAGAACCACTTCCACGACAACGACGACTTTCATCGCTCGACGCGCTACGGTACCGATGTGCAGTTTTCGCTCTTCCCCGACCTGCGGCACGCGGTGACCGTGGGTGGGGAGGGCTCGCTCACGAACGTGACGTCGAACTTTCTGAGCGATGATCCGAACGTGACGGATCTGGCGATCTACGCGCAGGACGAGGTGCGGCTGTCCCGGCGCGTGCGCGGCTCGCTCGGCGTGCGCCTCGATTACCACAAGGCTTCGGCGGCCGAAGGGGACCTGGCCTTGAACCCGAAACTGGGCGTGGTGGTGCACCCCGACGAACGACTCAGCCTGCGCGCGTCGCTGAGCCGGGGGTACCGGGCGCCGAGCGTCTCGGAACAGTTCACTTCAACGACGGTGTTCGGGTTCCGCGTGGTCCCCAACCTCGAATTGAAGGGCGAGTCGGCCTGGGCCGGCGAGATGGGCGTGACGGCCAACCTCGGACGGCGCGTGTGGCTCGACGCGGGCCTGTTCTGGAGCGAGTACACCGACTTGATCGAGCCCGCCCCAGTGGTCGGCCAGTTCTTCACCTTCCAGTTCCAGAACGTGGCGGAGGCCACGGTCCGGGGAGCGGATGCGGGGGTGCGCATCGGGCTCATCCCCGAGCACCTCAACCTGCAGGCCAACTACGTCTTCCTCGACACCGAGGATGCGAGGACGGGGAATCCCCTCCCCTACCGCTCGCGGCACAACCTGGCCACGACCCTGTCGGGCTGGGCGGACCGCATCGCGTTGGATTTTCGCTACCGGAGCCGAGTGGACGAGGTCCTCGCGTTCCCACTCGATCCCCGCGGCGCGATCACCCTGGTCGACGTGCGCTTCGCCGGCAACATTCTCGGCACCGAGATCCAGGGGAAGATCGAGAACCTCTTTCAGAGCCAGTACGTGGACGTGCAGGAGCGCAGTCCCGGTCAGACGAGAAGCTTCCGCTTGACGGTGACCCCGCGGTTCTGACGCGCGGACCGTCGCCCGCGGGCGCGATGAGCCCGATGATGGAAGAGGCGTACGAACGACAGCTGGACCTCCTCGCGGAGGCGGCGGGACCCGACCAGGGGCGGATCGCGCTGGTCTCCACGATCCCGCTCCAACAGGCCGCGGCGCTCGCCAGCGACCTGGCTCAGACGATCGCGTCACGACGTCCCGGCCACACGCTCCTCATCAGCCTCGAGGACGGCCCCTCCCGTCTCGATCACGAGATCGGCGTCGAAGGCGGTGGGGGGTTGACCGACGTGCTGCGCGGACGCGCCACCATGTCCCGCGTGGCGGCACGCGCCAGGGCGCGTCGCTTCATCTACGTACCCGCCGGAGCCGCGCCGGCGGACGCCGCCGCCCTGGTACGCTCGCGCGCCTGGGAGGCTCTGGTGGCCGCGGCCCGACGGGGGAGGGGAACGGTGCTCGCCTTCCTGGCGGTGGACGTGCTCGAGGACCTGGCGCGACCGCCGCGCCCCGTCGGGCGGTTCGATGCGGTCGTGTGGTTGGGGGGCGAGCCGCCCGGCTGGGCCGGACCGAGAGCCGCGGCGGCCGCGCTGGGCATGCGCGAGCTGGGGGCGCTGCCGCTGCCCGGGGGGGCGGTGTCCGGGCTCTCCCAGAGCCCTCCTCGAGCGAAGACGGCGGATGCGACCGGCGGGGGGCTCGGGAAGGCCCCCGAGTCCGGTCGCGTGGCCGATCTCGGGGGCGAAGGCTCCGGTTTCGGGGCGCTGCGCGAGGCTCGCGGCTTCGAGACGCCGTCTCACCGGGTCCTACGCTCGGTCCACGATCTCGAGGACGCGCGGCGCCAGGCGACCGCGCGATCTCTCGAGTTCACCGTGCCGCGCCGTCGGCGGACGCGGCGCGGACGGCATCCCGGCCGCCTGGTGCACCTGCTCCTGCTCGCCGCCGGTCTGGCGCTTGGGGGCCTCGCCGCGAGCAAGTGGGTGCGCTCCGGCTCTCGAGCCGCGAACGACGACGTCAGGGCGCGTTTCGCCGCGCCCGAACCCGCCGAATCCGCCGCGACGGACTCGCCGCCGCGCTGACCGAAGGGCGCGCGCGGGTCCGCCTCTCGCAGGCCCCGACGCCTTTCCCGCCGCCGTCTGGCGTGCCGGCGGCGGCGTGGCGCATGTTCGCTGTGATCGTCGTCAGACCCGCGGTCCGCAGGAGGTATTCCATGTCCGCCGCATCGACTGCCCCGGCCTCCGGATCTTGCGCGCTGGCGCTCGCGTTGCTGGTGACCAGCGCCGCGCGCGCCGCCGCGCAGGCATACTCGCCCACCTACCACGAGGACGCGCAGCTGATCGTGCACCGCGGGACACAGGCGTTCATGCTGTGCAGCGGGCTCTTCGTGTCGGGGCGGAGCGTGGAGCAGATCTACGCCGAGGAGCTGAAGCTCGGGGGTATGCCCGTGTTGCCCCTCGAGCACGTGACCATCGCGGTGGAGCGCAAGGGCGTGGCGGTCGGCACCGGGGACCACAACGCCGCCGCGGGCCGGAACGGTCCGGAGAGCTTCGTGAGCCTCGACGGGCCGGACTCCTACGAGCCGGACGTCCCCGTGATGCGCGCGGCGTACCGGGAGGGACTGGGGTGCATGACGCTAGGGCCCGGTCAGACGTTCGACGACATCGACGCCCTGCCCGAGCTCGCGCTCGCTCCGTTGGCCGGCGATGCGAGCCGGATCCCGTGGCCGGACGGAGACCTCGTCCCGGAGAAGGCTCTCCCCGACCACATCGACCCCGACGCGCTGGCGGCGGCCGGCGATTGGGCCTTCGATCGCGCCGCGCACGGGCAACCCTCCCAGGTCACCTTGAGCCTGATCGTGGTGCATGGAGGCGACATCGTATACGAGCGCTACGCTCCCGGCGTCGACATGTCGACGCGCACGCGGACCTGGTCGACCGCCAAGAGCATGGCGAGCACGCTCATCGGCATCGCCGTCGACCGCGGCCTGCTGGCGCTCGACGAGCCGCTGCCCCTCGAGGCGTGGGAACCCCGCCGCTCGGGTCCCGCGGCCCCCGACCCGCGAGGCGAGATCACGCTCCGGCACGTGCTCCATATGTCGAGCGGACTCTATCCGGTAGACAACCGGCTGTGTCCCATCATCGGCTCGTGCCTGAGCTATTTCGCGGGCACCAGCTCGGCCGAGGGCGCGGTGGATCGCGGCCTGGTCGCGCGGCCCGGCACGACGTGGGACTACGAGAACTACGACACGCTCCTCGGCGTTCTCGCGCTCAAGACGGCCCTGGGCGACGAGCGCGCGTACCTCGAGTTCCCGCGCCGCGCGCTCCTCGACCGCATCGGCATGCGCAGCACGCTGCCCGGAGTGGACCGCTTCGGCGATTACGTGATGTCCAGCCAGGTTTACACGAACGCACGCGACCTGGCGCGTCTGGGGCTCCTGTACCTGAACGGCGGCGTGTGGAACGGGGAGCGTATCCTCTCCGAGGAATGGATCGAGTTCGTGCGCACGCCGGCGCCCGCCACCGCCGACAACGGCAGGTTCTACGGTGGCCAGTTCTGGTTGCCGCGCGACGCGCGGACGGACGTACCCCAGGACGCGTACACGACCGCCGGGAATCGAGGGCAGTACGCTACGATCGTGCCGTCCCACGATCTGGTCATCGTGCGCCGCGGACTCGACGCGCAGCCGGGGCCCGGAACGGGCTTCTCTTGGGAAGATCTGGTCGTCGAGGTGTTGAAGGCGTTCCCCGAGCGGCCGTCGGCGGGCAAGCTCCCGGTGCGGACGGCCGCCCGATGAGAACGATTCACCACGTGTTCAACGTCGACGCGGAGCCCGCTCTCCTGTGGTCCGCCCTCACCGAGGAGCCCGGGCTCGCCTCGTGGTGGAGCACTGCCGTCTCCGCGCCGAGCGCCGCGGTGGGCGCCCGGGTCGAGTGGACCTTCGTCGAGGGCTTCAACCCCAAGATGGAGATCGTCGCCCTCGAGGCGCCGCGTCTCCTCGAATGGAAATGCGTAGGCGGCCACGCGAACTGGGCCGACAACACGTTCCGCTTCGAGGTGGTCCCGATCGAAGACGGCCGCACCCGTCTCCGCTTCTGGCAGAACTACGCCACGGAGCTCGATGACGACACCTACGGCATCTACAACTTCAACTGGGGGTATTATCTCGAGAGTCTGCGGCTCTATTGTGCCGAGGGAGAGGGTAAGCCGTACGAGCCGGAGTGAGCCGGAAGCCGCGCGCGTCCCTCGGCGGGCGGGGCCGCGGGGCTCCCTCTAGAGGTCGGGGCCGCGTTCCCTGGACCCCGGCGCGCCGTACCCGCCGCCGCCCGGGGTGTGGATGATGATCACCGATCCAGCGCGCGCGTCTACGCTGGCCTTGCCCGGCAGCTCGGCGAGAACGCCGTCGGGGCCCTCGATGGCGTTCCGACCCGGCGCCCCCGGCTGCCCGCCCGCCGCCCCGTACGGACGCCCCACCCTCCGATCGCTGAGGATGGTGACGCGCGCGTCGCCCGACAGCTCGATCTCGCGCTCGATGCCATCGCCCCCGCGGAAGCGACCTTCGCCGCCCGACCCGCGCCTCACGGAGTAGCGCCGCACCCGATAGGGATAGGCGTGCTCCAGCGCCTCTATCGGCGTGTTGAGGCTGTTCGTCATGTGGCAGTGCGTGGCGTCGAGCCCATCGGCCCAGGGGCGCGCCCCCATGCCGCCCGCGATCGTCTCGTAGTACGCGAACTCGGTCCCCGAGCGCGGATCCACGCCTCCGATCGTGAGGTTGCTCATGGAGCCGGAGCTGGCCGCCGGGATGCGGTCGGGCATCGCCTGTCCCAGCGCGCCGAGCACCACGTCGACGATGCGCTGCGAGGTCTCCACGTTCCCGCCTGCCATGGCCGCGGGCGCCCGGGCGTTGACCATCGACCCCTCGGGGGCGACGACCTCGAGCGGCTGGATCGTCCCCCAATTGGATGGGACGTCGAAGGGGACGATGACGCGAAAGCAGTACATGGTGGCAGAGAGCGTGATCGCGTGATTCGCGTTGATCGAGCCTTGCGCCTGTCGGCAGGTCCCGGTGAAATCGATGCGCGCCTCGTCTCCCGACACGGTGATCGTCACCACGATCGGGAGCGGACCGTTGCCCTGGCCGTCGTCGTCCATCGCGTCCTCGAAGCGATAGGCCCCGTCCGGGACACGCCGGATCGCCTCGCGCGTCATGCGCTCCGCGTACTCCTGCAGGTGGCGCATGTAGCTCGTCACCACGTCTCGTCCGTAGCGCCGGACGAGGCCCGCCAGGCGGCGCGCTCCCGTGCGGTTCGAGGCGATCTGGGCAGTGAGATCCCCCTCGCGCTCCACGGGGGTCCGGACGTTGGCGAGGACCAGGGCGAGGACATCCCGGTCGAGCGCGCCGTTCCGCACCAGGCGCACGGGCGGGATGCGGATCCCCTCCTGATAGATGGTCGTCGCCAGCGGCATCGAGCCGGGGGTCATCCCGCCCACGTCGGAGTGATGCGCCCGGTTCGCCACGTAGAAGGCGGGCGCG
>JBFIOX010000178.1:0-5855 GCA_041610455.1 Gemmatimonadota bacterium | reverse complement strand
GCGTGGGCTGGTGCTACGCGGCGGACGAGCTGTACCGGCAGGCGGGGCTCGAGCCGCCCGGAGCGGCCTACTTCGACGACGAGGACCTCGAGAGCAACGGGGTGGGCGCGATCTCGGGCCTGCGCGACCGCGTGCGCGCCGGCCTCGACAGGCTGCCTCGTCTCACGGGGTGCCGCATCGTGGCCCTCACCGGCACGTCCATCGGTCCGACGCTCGAGATCCTGGCGCGCGAGCTGGGCCGGGCGAGCGGGGCGGCGATCGAGACCATCGCGCTCGAGAACTCGCTGTACGGCCCTTCCGTCACCACGGCCGGGCTCCTCCCCGGGGCCGACTACCTGGCGGGGCTCGAGCGGGCCGGCCCCTTCGACCTGGCCCTGTTCAGCGCCGCCGCCCTCAACGACCACGACCTGTTTCTCGACGACCTCGGCCTCTCCGATCTGCGCGCGCGGTTCCCGAGCCGCCGCATCATGCCCTCGCACGATTTCATCGACGTCCTCGCGGCGTCCTGAAACGGTATGGGCCTCGCTACCGTCGCCATCGTCGGTCGTCCCAACGTAGGGAAGTCGACGCTCTTCAACCGGATCCTCGGGCGGCGGCAGGCGATCGTCGCCGCGCAGGCCGGCGTCACCCGGGACCGGCAGGTGGCCGAAGCCGAGTGGAACGGCCGCCGCTTCTTCCTCGTCGACACGGGTGGCGTGGTGGAGCGAGCCGACCAGCCGATGGACGTGGAGGTGCGCCGACAGGCCGAGGCGGCCATCGCCAGCGCCTCGGTGATCGTGCTGGTGGTCGACGGCCGGGAGGGGCCGCACCCGGTCGATCGCTTCGTCGCCGATCTGCTCCGCCGTTCCGGCCTGCCCACGGTCCTCGCGGTCAACAAGCTGGACGAGCTGGGCGAGGCCGAAGGGCACTACGAGTTCTACGAGTTGGGACTGGGAGACCCGGTGCCCCTCGCCGCGCTCAGCGGCAAGGGATCGGGCGATCTGCTCGACCGCGTGGTGGAGGCCCTGCCCACCGACCCCGCCTCGGCGGACGAGGACGTGGACATCAGCGTCGCGGTGATCGGTCGGCCCAACGTCGGCAAGTCGAGCTTCGTGAACCGGCTGCTGGGGCAGGATCGGGTGATCGTGCACGACGAGGCGGGGACGACGCGCGACGCGATCGACACCGAGCTGAAGGTGGGGGGCGTGCGGATACGGCTCATCGACACCGCCGGGCTGCGCCGCCAGTCGCGGGTCGACGACGACGTGGAGTACTACGGCCGCGTGCGCGCGGCCGCGGCGATCGAGCGCGCCGACGTCTGCCTCCTGCTGGTGGATACGCAGGCCGGGGTCGTCAACCAGGATTTCCGGGTCGGCCAGGAGGCGTGGAAGGGCGGCAAGGGGCTCGTCTTCGCGGCCAACAAGTGGGATCTCATCGAAGACCGGGGGCCGTCGGTGGTGGCCCGGTTCGAGCGCGAGCTCCGCGAGCGCGCCCATTACCTGCGCTGGGTGCCCATCGTCACGTGCTCGGCCAAGACGGGCCAGCGGGTGCGGAAGGTGCTGGAGACGGCCATCGAGGTGCAGGCGGAGCGCACCAAGCGGATCCGCACGTCCGAGGTCAACGAGGTGCTGCGCGCCCTGGTCGAGCGGCTGCAGCCCCCTCAGGGCGGACGCGGTGACGTGCGGCTGCTCTATGGCAGCCAGGTGGCGGCGGCGCCGCCCCTCTTCGTACTCTGGTCCAACCGCCCGCAAGACCTCAAGGAGCATTACGTGCGATATCTGGAGGCCGGTTTTCGGGAGGCCTGGGGGTTCCACGGCTCCCCGATCCGGATCAAGCTGAAGAAGCGGTCGGAGCGCGCGTGACCGTCGTCCTGCTCCTTCTCGGCGCCTACCTGATCGGGGCGTTCCCGACCAGCTACCTCATGGGCCGCTGGCACGGTGTCGACTTGCGCGAGGAGGGGAGCGGCAACCTGGGCGGCACCAACGTGTATCGCGTGCTCGGATTCCTGCCGGCCCTCACCGTCCTCATCATCGACGTCCTCAAGGGCTTCATCCCGGTGTGGTTCTTCCCGCAGTGGGATGAGCAGGCCGGGCCATGGGTCCTGGCATACGGAATGGCCGCGATCGTGGGCCACATCTGGCCGGTGTACACGCGCTTCCGAGGGGGGAAGGGGGTGGCCACCGCGGCGGGCACCCTGTTGGGGGTCGAGCCGGTCGCCGTGACCATCGCGTTCTTCGTCTGGGTGGGTATGCTGTTGCTCACCCGCACGGCCTCGGTGGCCTCGCTCGTCGCCGCCACGTTGGTCCCCATCCTGGCGCGCGGCGGCTCCGCCCCCCGCTCGGTGGTCCTGTACGCGCTGTCGCTCGCCCTGCTCGTATGGTGGACGCATCGGACGAACCTGGTGCGACTCGCCCGCCGCCAGGAGCTGCGCATCCCGGTCGGACGTCGGGCGCGGCGCGAGGACCAGGAATGACCTCTCGCCGCGTGGCGGTGCTGGGAGCCGGGAGCTGGGGAACGGCGCTCGGGGATGCGCTGGCACGCAACGGGCACGGCGTGACGCTGTGGGCGCGCGACCCCAAGCTGGCCGCGGCGATCCGAGGGGACGGCCGCAACGAGCGCTACCTGCCCGGAGCCCCGCTGGCCGAGGGCCTCGGGGCGACCAGCGACCTCGCCGAGGCGGTGACGGGGTCCGATTTCGTGGTGTCGGTGTGCCCCTCACACGCGGTCCGCGGTGTGCTGGAGGCCGCCCGACCCCTCCTGGGGAATCAGGTCATCATATCGGCTTCCAAGGGCATGGAGATCGGCTCCGACCTGCGCATGTCCGAAGTCATCGCCGAGACGCTGGGGCCCGGGACCGTCGATCGCACCGTCGTCCTCTCGGGCCCCAGCTTCGCCGAAGAGTTGGTGCGGCGGCTGCCGACCGCCGTGGTGGCCGCCAGCTCGAGCGAGAGAGCGGCGCAGGCGGTGCAGGCGCTTTTTCAGAACGGCTATCTCCGCATCTACACGCAGCCCGACGTGGCGGGGGTCGAGTTCGGGGGCGCTCTCAAGAACGTGATCGCGCTGGCGGCGGGCATCTCCGACGGCCTGGCGCTCGGGGCCAACGCCCGCGCGGCCCTCATCACGAGGGGGCTGGCCGAGATCATCCGGGTGGCCACCCGGTTCGGGGCGCGGGAATCGACGCTCGCCGGCCTGGCCGGCCTGGGAGACCTCGTGCTGACATGCACCGGCGACCTGAGCCGCAACCGAACGGTGGGGCTGGCCATCGGAGCGGGCCGGAAGCCCGATCAAGCGCTGGGAGACATGGAGCAGGTCGTGGAGGGGGTGCGCACGGCGCGGGCCGCCCACGAGCTGAGTCAGCGCGTGGACGTGGAGATGCCCATCACCCACGCCGTATATTCCATCTTGTACGAGGGGGTGGCGCCCCGCGACGTGCTGGCGCGCTTGATGGCGCGCGAGCCCAAGCCGGAGCGCTGGCGGTGAACGGGGTCGCCGACGGGGCGGCGAGGACGCACAGGAGGTAGCGAGCGTGCCCGACCGGATCGCGGAGAAGGAATACTATTCGATCGGCGAGGTGTGCGAGATCGCGGATCTGAAGCCGCATGTGTTGCGCTATTGGGAGAGCCAGTTCTCCGTGCTGCGGCCGACGAAGAACCGCGCGGGCAATCGGGTGTACCGGCGCAAGGAGATCAAGCTGGTGCAGCTGTTGCGCCACCTGCTTTACACCGAGCGGTACACGATCGAGGGCGCCAAGCTCAAGCTGAACCAGCTGAGAAAAGAAGGAAAGCTCGCCAAGGCCGCCCGTATCGCGTGGGACAAGGAGACCATCCGGGACCTTCGGCGGGAGGCAGATGAGCTCGTCGAGCTCCTCAGCGACGTCGAGGCCGGGTGACCCCGAGCTTCGGGAAAAAGCTGCTGCTCTGCACCAACGACGACGGAATCCACGCCCCGGGGCTGCAGATCCTGGCCGAGGTGGCGTCGTCGCTCGGAGAGACGTGGGTGGTGGCCCCCGATCGTCAGCAGAGCGCGGCCAGCCACGCCCTCACGCTGCACCGCCCCCTGCGCCTCACCGAGGTGGGGGATCGCCGGTACACCGTGGACGGCACGCCCACCGACAGCGTGCTCCTCGCGGTCAAGGAGCTGCTGGATCCGGCCCCGGATTTCGTGCTCTCCGGGGTGAATCACGGCCCCAACATGGGCGAGGACGTGCTCTACTCCGGCACGGTGGCCGCCGCCATGGAAGCGACCATTTTGGGAGTCCCGGCCATCGCGGTCTCCTTCGTGGGCGAAGATCAGGCGGTGTTGGCGTCGTACCGCGGCCTTCTCGAGGAGCTCATCGGTTCCTTCCTGGACCGGAGGAGCTTTCCAGAGGAGACCTTCCTCAACATCAACCTGCCCGACCGGCCCCGCGATGAGGTGCGCGGCTTGGAGGTCACCTCCTTGGGGCGGCGCGTCTACTACGATTCGCTCACCCGCAAGACCGATCCTCGCGGGCGTGATTACTTCTGGATCGGCGGAGGTCGCTCGGACTGGCGGGGTCGTGAGGACTCCGATTTCCGGGCCGTCAGCGCGGGCTACGTGTCCGTCACGCCGCTCCACCTCGATTTGACCAACTACGAGCTGTTGGCCGAGGTGCGCTCGTGGACGCTGGGTCGATGACGCGGGAGTTCCAGCGCGATCGGCGGCGGCTGGTCGAGCGGCTTCGCCAGGGCGGGATCCGCGACCTGGCGGTGTTGCACGCCTTCGACGTCGTGCCGCGCCACCTGTTCGTCCCCCAGGCCATGCACCGGCAGGCCTACGAGGACATCCCGCTCCCCATCGGGGCCGGCCAGACGATTTCCAGCCCCACGATCCACGCCATGTGCCTCGAGCTGGCGGATGTCCGCGCAGGGCGGAAGGTGCTCGAGGTGGGCACCGGATCGGGCTTCCAGACGGCGTTGCTCGTGGCCTTGGGGGCCGAGGTATACTCGATCGAGCGCATCGCGGCCCTCTCCGACGAGGCGGCACGTAGACTGGAGGTCCTGGGCTTCGTCGCCCACCTGCGCGTGGGTGACGGCAGCCGCGGCTGGGGGGAGCACGCGCCCTTCGATGCGATCATCGTGGGGGCCGCCGCCGCCCGCCTGCCTGGCGCGCTCCTTGCTCAGCTGGCCGAGTCCGGTCGGCTCATCGTCCCGGTCGGCCAGCAGGAGCAGGCACTCTACCGCTACACACGTCGCGGATCGGAGTACCGGCGAGAGCGCGTCGCCGGTGCCCACTTCGTGCCGCTCATCGAGCAGCCCGCCGGCTGAGGCGGATTCATGACGGGAGGGGGAGGGAAGGGCATGCCCGATTCGGAGAGCGGCGTCGCGCGCCCCGGCCAGTCCCCCGCGGCGGGGCCGCGAGCGCGGTCGGAGCGCGGGGGACCGCTGCGGCGTCTGTACGACTGGGTGCTGGGGTGGGCCGACCGGCCGGGTGGACCCGCCGCCCTCACGGCGATCGCCACCGTCGAGTCGTTCATCTTCCCCATCCCGCCGGACGTCCTGCTCATCCCCATGTGCCTGGGCAAGCCGAAGCGGGCCTTCCGCTTCGCCGCGCTGTGTACGGCGGGATCGGTGGTCGGGGGGATGCTGGGCTACCTGTTGGGATCCCTGCTGTACGAATCGGTCGGCACGCGCATCGTCGAGCTGTACGGCTACGGCGAGCAGTACGACGCGATGGGCCGCGCCTACGCCGACAACCTCATCCTGGCGCTGGGCACGGCCGGGTTCACGCCCATCCCGTACAAGGTGTTCACGATCGCAGCCGGGGGCTTCGCCGTGCCGTTCGGCGCGTTCGTGGCCATCTCCGCGGTCAGTCGCGGCGCTCGCTTTTTCCTCGTGGCGGGGCTCATCCGCGCCTTC
>JBFIOX010000177.1:0-5954 GCA_041610455.1 Gemmatimonadota bacterium | reverse complement strand
GGCTCCTGCCGCGCGACCAGGCGGCGGAGGAGCGGGCGGGCGAGGTCGAGGCGGCGATCGCCGAGCATCGCGCCAGCCTGCAGGCGGAGGCCTCCGTCCTCGGCCGCGACCTCTTCCGCAAGAAGCCGCGCACGTTCGGGCGCAAGATGCGCCGTCGCCTGCTGGCGTGGTCCGACGGGGCGCTCGCCGAGACCGGGGCCGGGTGAGCGCCGACCCCTTCGTCCAGCTTGGGGTGGCGCTGGGACTCGGGCTCCTCGTCGGGCTGGAGCGGGAGTGGGCCGAGCAGCGCGAGGCGGGCATCCGCACCTTCGCGCTCATCACCGTGTTCGGCGCCCTGTGCGGACAGCTCGCGGCGGCGCACGGGGGCTGGATCATCTCCGCGGGACTCCTGACCGTGGCGGCCCTCCTCATCGCCATCCAGCGCGCCATGGATCACAAGGCCGATCCCGATCCCGGTCTGACGACCGAGGTGGCCGCCGTCGCGATGTTCGCGGCCGGCGCGGCCCTCGTGCTGGTGAGCCTGGGGGTCGGGGTCGTGGTGGGCGGCGGCGTCGCGGTGGTCCTCCAGTGGAAGAAGCCCCTGCACGGCTTCGTGTCCCGGATCGGCGAATCGGAGATCCGCGCCATCATGCAGCTCGCGCTCGTGGCGCTGGTCGTGCTGCCCGTGCTCCCCAACCGCACGTTCGGCCCCTACGGCGTCCTCAACCCGTTCCAGATCTGGCTGATGGTGGTGCTGATCTGCGGGATCAGCGTGGCCGGCTATCTGGCCTACAAGTTCTTCGGCTCCCGGGCGGGCACGCTGCTCGCCGGGTTCCTGGGCGGCGTCATCTCGAGCACGGCCACCACGGTCAGCTACGCGAACCGCTCGCGGCAGGTGCCCGACGCATCGGCGCGCGGCGCGATCGTCATCATGCTGGCCTCCTCCGTCGTCTTCCTCCGCGTCATCCTCGAGGTGGCCGTCGTCGCGCCCAGTGTGCTGTGGCAGGTCCTTCCTCCGCTCGTCCTCATGACGCTGGCCATGGCGCTCATCAGCGCGGGGCTGTACCGCAGGACCCGCGCCGAGGGGGCGGGGCTCGCGCTCGAGGACGACGACCCGCTCGACCTCCGCGCCGCCATCACGTTCGGGGCCCTGTACGCGGCCGTGCTGTTCGCGGTGGCCGTCGCCAAGGAGCACTTCGGCAACGAAGGACTCTTCATCGTGGCCGGACTCTCGGGGCTCACCGACATGGACGCGATCACGCTGTCGACGGCGCAGCTGATCAACGCCGGCCGGATCGACATCGACACGGGGTGGCGGATGATCATGGTGGGAGCGATGTCCAATCTCGTGTTCAAGGGAGCCGCCGTCGCCGTGCTCGGCCACCGTCAACTGCTGCGGCGGGTGGCGGCCGTGTTCGGCCTCGCCCTGCTCGCCGCCCTGGCCCTCATCCTCTTCTGGCCCGGCGTGAGCTGAGGGCGCCGAGGGTCGGCGCGACGCGTCTCGAGGCTACGAGGCGCGAACCTCGTCGAGGAAGGCGCGGATGTCGGAGATGAGGTCGTGGATCTGGCTGGGTAGCGTGGCGTCGCTCCCCGAGACCGCCCAACGGTCGTCGTCGTCCTCGTACGAGATCTCGTAGAAGAACTGGTCGCAGCAGTCGTTCCCGTATTCGTCGCGCGCGTCGAAGAAGCCGTGCGCGAAGAACCGCCGGGCGAGGGCGAGCACCCGGTCCCCGTCCGCCTGCGCGAGGACCTCGCCCGGCTCCCAGTCGCAACCGTGGCCGCCGCGACACCGGTCGCCGACCACGCGGCCCCGGGGGCCATCGATGGTGAACTGCAGGTCCATGCCGGCGATGCCGCCCGACTGCGAGAAGACGATGACGACCTGTTCTCCCGTGGTCGGCGCCGTCGCCTCCTGACAGCCACCGGCCGTTAGGACGGCGAGCAGGATGAACAGCCCCGCACCCCGCCGTACCATGATCTTCATCTTCCCTCCAAACCGACGTCCTTCGCGGGTCGCGTCCCCGGTCGGGCCACCCTCCCGCGCGGGCCGTCCCCCTCGGACGAGTCCGGTCGGCCCCCGTCGTGGACCGGGCCTCAGTTGAAGGGACGTCTCCGAATGCGCTCCAGACACGTCGTGTCGGGCCGGGCCGTCGGGTCTTCGATGAACGCGTCCCGGATGGCCGCCACGCAATCGACGCCCTCCAGTCCGCCCCAGCCGTGCCCGCCGTGCGGGATCACCACATGGAACGAGCGGGAGAGGTGCGTCGCGACATCCGCCCCCCAGCGCGGCGGCGTCACCGGATCGTGGGCGCCGTTCAGCACCAGGGCCGGCACGTGGGAGACGACCGGCGCGTGGAAGTCGTCGGACACCCGCCCGCGGGCCCACCGCCGGCAGGCCTCGAAGTGGGAGCGGGCGCGGTGGTCGGCGAGGAAGGTGCCCTCCCCCGCCGCGTACTCTTGTGCCCCGTCGGCGAACGGAATGTCCTCCGCGCAGGTCACCGACAGGTACATGCCGGTCGCGGCGAGCCGGGCGATGTTGTAGGCGCGCGTCGCGCCGAACTGCGCGAACCCGCTGTAATCGTGCTGCGTTGCCGCCGCGTGCAGGAAGCGCGGGATGTCACGCGTGGCGTTCGGATCGTACATCATGGCGCGCAGGGCCTCCGCGAACCCGGCGGGCCGCAGCGTTCCGTCGACTTCGGCGCCGCCCCGCGGGTCGCGGATCCGGACCGCCACGGGTCTACGCGCACCCTCCACCGCCACCCGGTAATCGTCCTCGAGATTGGGGTAGGCCGCCGCGCAGGCAGGCATGGCCGCGCAATCGGCGAGGACGCCGTGCAGGGCGCCCTCCGCATCCTGGGCCATGCCCATCGGCATGACCTGCCGCATGGACATCGAGGCTTGCAGCACGACGCTACGCACGTGGGGCTCGTGCCGGCGAAGGTACACCAGCGCCGCGCGCGTCCCGTACGAGGAGCCGAGCAGGTTGATCTGCTCGTGACCGAGCGCGGCCCGCAGGTCGTCCAGATCGTCGAGCGAGTGGGGCGAGTGGTACTGCGTGAGATCGGCCTCTCCCTCGAGCCGCGCGCGACACGCGGCGATGTGCTCCGGCTCGAAGATCTGGCCCAGGTACACGTCGACCGGCGCGTCGTCCGGATACAGGCAATCGAGCACGTTCGAGCGGCCCGTCCCACGCTGGTCCATGAGCACGATCGTGCGGCGCGCGCGCGCATCGGACCTGGACCAGCCCGGCGCGCTACCGGTCGCGGCGCTGCCCGGCCCGCCCGTGAGCACGTAGATCGGGTCGGGCTCGGAAGTCTCGCCCGAGGCCGGGAGGACGACGACGTAGAGGTCCAGGGTCCGTCCCGCGCGGGCGTCCCGATTCTCCCACACCTTCAGGGTCCCGCAGCGCGCCGGGCCCACCACGTTCTCGGGCGCGCAGTCCTCGAGCGCCAGCCGCGGTACCTGGCCCGCCGCCGGCGGCGGCACCACGAGCAGGCTCGATGCGATCAGGACGGTGAGGCTCAGCGGATGGCGGGGCGTCGAGTGCGTCACGGCGGTCTCTCCTGGACGAGGGCGACGTGCGCATCCTCGGGCGTCGTGGAGGCGGACGCCAGCGGGGGTGGAGCTACCGAGCCGGGACGCGGTGCGGGCGGGTTGTGTCGGGTCGATCCGCCTCCGTCAGGAGAGCAGCGGCAGCACCACGGCGATGGCCGCCGCGAGCACGAGGAGGATCAGCGACCGGAGCTCGGCCCTGCTGGGCTTGCGGTCGGAGCGAGCATCTTGCCTGGCCACCACATCGAGATTCTCCCACATCGTCACCTCCCCGCGCCTCCCACGCTCCCGACTTCCATCCCGTCCCAGCTCCCGCGGCCGTCGGTAGATGCCACCGGCTGGGCCGGGCCGCTCCCTCATGCTCGGCCCGCAATACTACAGACATTCTCCGGCCGCGCCAGGTCACGTCACAGATTGGACTTGCGGAGGCCGGCGCCCGCGCCCCCTCCCGCGGCGGCGCGGCGGCCGCTCGCCAAGGCCCCATCGGCCACGCGCGACGGGGGGAGCGGTCCGTTCGAATGGCCTAGGCCATCGCGTCGCCGCCGCCGCCACCCTTGCCCGAGTCGACCGTCGAGTCCCCTTCGGCCGCGCCGCCGGACCCGGCTTCGCGCCGCAGCTTGCCCATGAACTTGCCCACGCCCTCCTTCAGGTCTTCGAGGGCCTCGCCCACGTCGTCCTTGAGGTCGTCGAGCTTGTCGAGGACCTTGTCGTCCACGTCGCCGAGCTTCTCGGTCAACGCGTCCTTCACGTCCCCGGCTTCCTCCTTGAGCCGGTCGGCCACGTCGTCCAGCCGATCGGCCACGTCGCCGAGCTTCTCCCTGGCGGCGTCGAGCTTCGCG
Source organism: Gemmatimonadota bacterium (assembly GCA_041610455.1). Classification (GTDB taxonomy): domain Bacteria; phylum Gemmatimonadota; class Gemmatimonadetes; order Palauibacterales; family Palauibacteraceae; genus Palauibacter. The sequence goes on along the minus strand of JBFIOX010000177.1, from coordinate 1,584 downwards.
TCCTTCTTCTCCATGACGGCTCCGTCGTATGCGGTGGATTCGCGTCGCGAGGCCGTAGATTGGCCACCTGGACCGCAGCGGGCAAACCGGCCGACGCGCAACGGGAAGCGTTCGTCGGCTGTTCTCCGAAGCAGTGGCTCCTTCTTCGCACCGCACCCGGGAGGTCTCCTTGAACCTGACACGCCGCGAACTCCTCAAGCTCGGTGCCGGCGCCGGCGCCTTCTTGGCCGTGGGCCGGTCGCCGGCGCGCGGCTGGGCGATGGGCCCGCAGTCGGCCGACCTGGTCACCAAGCCGATCCCCTCCACGGGCGAGCGAGTCCCGGTGGTCGGGATCGGGACGCGTGACTACAACACGGGCGCCTCGGATCAGGAGATGGAGCAATTCCGCCAGACGCTCCGCTCGTTCGTCGAGGGTGGCGGGACGGTGATCGACACGGCCGCCGGTTACGGTCGAAGCACATCGGAGACCGTCCTCGGCAACCTGATCGCCGAGCTGGGCCACGGAGACCGGGTGTTCTGGGCCACCAAGGTCGACCGCGAGTCGCGGGACGAGGGGATCGGGCGCATGGAAGGCTCGTTCGAGAAGCTGCGCGCGGACGTCGTCGACCTCATGCAGGTGCACAACCTGCGCGGGACCGCGGCCCAGCTCGCCACCATCCGCGCATGGAAAGCCGAGGGCCGCATTCGTTACGCGGGGGTGACGACGTCGCGCGAGAGCCAGTACGAGGCGATGCTGCGCACGATCCGGGACGAGCCGCTCGATTTCGTCCAGGTCGACTACTCGCTCGCCAACCGCGGCGCCGGCGATCGCATCCTCCCGATGTGCCGCGACAAGGGAATCGCCACCCTCATCAACCTGCCCTTCGGCCGCGCGCGGCTCTTCCAGGCCGTGGCGGGGATGGAGCTTCCGGGCTGGGCCTCGGAGTGGTGCGATTCGTGGGGACAGTTCTTCCTCAAGTACGTGGTCTCGCACCCGGGCGTCACCGTGGCCATCCCGGGCACGACGAAGCCGCACCACGTCATCGACAACCTGGGCGCCGCGCGGGGGTGGATGCCCGACGCCGCGATGCGCACCCGGATGGAGCAGTTCTTCGACGCCCTGTAGAGCGGGGGTCTACGTCCCCGCCCTCCGACGTTTCGATTCGGATCGGCGAGGCGCCGTGGGCTCCTCCCTCAGCGGTCCTCGTGCAGCGCGGCGAGGAAGGCGTCGCCGTATTGCTCGAGCTTGGTCGGCCCGATGCCCGAGACGTCCAGCATCTCGCGCGGGGTGCGCGGGCGCCGCGCGATCAGATCCCACAGGACCTGGTCGCTGAACACGATGTAGGCGGGGACCCCGCGCTCGTCCGCCAACCGCTTGCGCAGCGCGCGGAGGCGCTGGAAGGTGGGATCGGAGGGCGAACCGGCCGCCGCGGGAGCGCGCTGGCCCCGCCCCGCGGACCCGGCGGTGCGGCGCGTCCGCCCGCCGCCCGTCTTGCCACGCAGCACCCCGCGCTCGCCGATCAGCTCCGGAACGCCGACGCCGGTGCACACATCGCACGAAGCGCCGCACGCGTCGATGGGCTCGCCGAAATGGGCGAGCAGGGC
>JBFIOX010000176.1:0-5975 GCA_041610455.1 Gemmatimonadota bacterium | reverse complement strand
GTGAGGACGACCCAGTCGTAGTCGCGCAGCGAAGCGGCCGCCGTCTCGAGTGGCACGGGGTCGGTCGGCGGGTCGATGCGGATGGTGGGGATGGCCGTGACGCGGGCGCCCAGGCGTTCGAGCGCGCGGCGCATGCCGGCCGATTGCGAGGCGGGCCGCGTGACCAGCACGCGCTGCCCGGCGAGGGGGGCGGCCGTCAGGACGCCTTGAGGACTTTGCCCGCCTTCAGGCAACGCGTGCATACGCGTACCCGCAGTTGCCCGCCGTCCTCGACGATCTTCACGCGCTGCAGGTTCGGCATGAAGCGCCGCTTGCGCTTGTTGTTCGCGTTGCTGACGCGGTGGCCGCTCCCCGGCCCCTTGCCGCATACGTGACAGAAGTTCGCCATCTCTTCCTCTCGAAATCCTACGCCGCGGCCAGGCCCGCGCCGCGGCGACAGGCTGATCAGTAGACCCGGACGGAGTCGGCGAGCAGGAAGCTCGGCAGCACCGGGATGCGGGCCTGCATGTTGCCGTCCACCGCCCCCTGCCGAACCCACTCGCCGCGGATGGAGTCGTTGAGCGTATAGACCTGACCTTCCACGTAGACGATATCGCCGCCGTAGATGGTGATGTTCGCCATGCGCAGCCGCTGAATCGCGTCGGAGCCCATGAGCACCGGGTAGGCGACCGAGTCGGTGAGGGCGAGCGCGAACGCGCCCTGTCCCAGCCCCGTGGCGACCCGGACGGAGTCGATGACCGCGTGGCGGCCGACGACGCCGGCGGGGTTGGCCAGGAGATCGCCGGCGTTCACGTCGGGCACCTCCACGGCGGCCGCGGCCTGCGCGGCGGCCCGCTCGGCCTCGATCTGGTTCGACTGCTGATTGAGCCAGAACATGAACGCCCCGATGGCCACGAGCGCCACGATGCTCAGGACGACTCCCAGCGAGCCTTCGCCTTTGTTGGACATGTTCTCCTCTCTGTCGCCAGCCGATCGGTGGAACGCCCGGAGGTCGCGCGTGCGCCGGCTACGCGTCCCGCTCGGTCAGCTCGATGAGCGCCAACTCGGCCCCGTCGCCCTTCCTGGCCCCCAGCTTCACGATGCGCGTATACCCGCCGGGCCGCTCCCCGAAGCGCGGCCCGATCTGGTCGAACAGCTTCTGCAGCGCTTCGCGGTCGGCGATGTGGCGCCCGGCCACGCGACGGCTGTGCAGATCGCCCTTCTTGGCCAGCGTGATCAGACGCTCGGCGAAGGGGCGCAGCTCCTTGGCCTTGGCCTCCGTGGTCCGAATGCGCTCGTGCAGGAACAGGCTCGTGGCCAGGTTCCTGAGCAACGCCCGCCGGTGGGGACGGGTGCGGCTGAGCTGCCGCCCCTTCCGCCTATGCCTCATCCTCGCCCCCGGTGCCGTTCTCGGCCAGATACAGGTTGCCGGCCTCGTCGCGCTCGAACGACATGCCGAAGCGCAGGCCGTGCGTGCCCAGAACCTCGGCGATCTCCTCGAGCGACTTCTCGCCGAAGTTCTCGAGCCCCAGGATCTCGTCGCGCGATCGGGTGACCACGTCGCCCAGCGTGCTGATGTTCTGACGCTCGAGCGTGTTCCGCGAGCGCGCCGAGATCTCGGCGAACTCTTCGAGCGGACGCTCGAGCAATTCGACGAGACCCGCCGCGAGGGGCTCGGTCCCGTTCGCCGGCTCGACGCCCTCGGGCAGGTCGGGCAGCCCGGGCACGATTCCCATGTGACTGAAGTAGGAGAGGTGCAGGCGGGCGATCTCCGCGGCCTGCGCCACCGCGTCGGAGGGGTCGAGCGCGCCGTTCGTCTCGATATCCACCTCGAGGCGGTCGAAATCGGTGCGCTGACCCACGCGGGTCTCGTGCACGGAGAAATTGGCGCGCGTGACCGGGTTGTAGACCGAGTCGATCCGGATCATGCCCACCGGGTACTCGCGCTGCTCCTCGGCTTCCTCCGGATCGACGTGCTGCTCGGCCATGACGAAGCCCCGCCCGACGTTGACCCACAGGTCCATGGTCAGGGGGCGATTCTCCGGCATGTCCTCCTGGAGCGTGAACAGAACCAGGTCCGGGTTCACGATCTCGACCGCGGCGTGCTTGGTGATGGCCTTCGCCTTCACCGGCCCGGCCTTGTAGACCGAGAGCTCCAGCTTGGCCTCATCGACGTCCTCGTCGAGCACCAGCACGAGGCGTTTGAGGTTCTGGATGATCTGGTGCACGTCCTCGGCCACCCCGTCGATCGTCTGGTGCTCGTGCTGCACCCCATCGGCCCGAAACGCCCACACGGCCGCGCCCCGCAACGCGGAGAGCAGGATCCTGCGGATCGTGTTGCCGATCGTGTGACCGAAGCCGCGCTCGAGAGGTTGGAGCAGGAAGGAAGCCCGGGAGCCGTCCTCGGATCGCTTCAGCTCCTCCATCGCCTCCGGCAGCACCAGGCCGGACAGTTCCACCGACACCGTCATATCGAATCGCCCTCTTTGAGTCTGGAATCTACGAAGACCGCTCGCGGACCCTTGGGCCGCGCGAGGCGGGATTACTTGCTATAGAGCTCCACGATGAGCTGCTCTTCGACCGCGAGCGGAATGTCCGCGCGCGTCGGACGCTCGAGCATGCGCCCTTTGGCCGCGTCCAGGTCGACCCCCAACCACGACAGCTGATCGCGCGTGCGACGGTCCTCGATCGCTTCCTTGACTACCGGGAGCTCGCGGGCGGCCGGCGCGACCGAGATCTCGGCCCCCGGGGTGACCGCGAAGCTGGGCACGTCGACCGTGCGTCCGTCGACCCGCACGTGACGGTGCCGGATGAGCTGGCGCGCCGCCTTGCGCGAGGGCGCGAAACCCATGCGATAGACGATGTTGTCGAGCCTCGTCTCGAGCGCCACGAGAAGGTTCTCGCCCGTGATGCCGGGAACGCGTGCCGCCTTCAGGAACAGATTGCGGAACTGGCGCTCGCCGAGTCCGTAGATGCGCTTGACCTTCTGCTTCTCGCGCAGCTGCACCGCGTACTCGGACTGACGACGTCGACGCCGCCCTCCCCCGTGCGCGCCCGGCGGATAGGCCCGCCGCTCGATGGCGCACTTCTCGGTGAAGCAGCGCTTGCCCTTGAGAAACAGCTTCTCGCCCTCGCGCCGGCACAGCCGGCACACGGGTCCCGTGTAGCGCGCCATCAGACCCTCCGCTTCTTGGGCGGGCGACACCCGTTGTGCGGGATCGGGGTGACGTCCTTGATCGAGCGGATGGTGAGTCCGGCGCCCTGCAGGGCCTGGATCGCGGATTCGCGTCCCGAGCCCGGCCCCTGCACTTCGACGTGCACGCGGCGCATGCCCAGGCTGACGGCTTCGCGACCCGCCGTCTCGGCGGCGATCGTGGCCGCGAACGGCGTCGACTTCTTCGAGCCCTTGAACCCCGCCTTGCCGGCGCTGGCCCAGGCCACGGTGTCGCCGCTCATCGTGCTGATCGTGATGATCGTGTTGTTGAAGGTCGCCTTGATGTGGGCCACGCCCTCGGCATCGACTTGGCGCTTCTTCTTTCTGACTGGCTTGGCCATTCCCCTACGCGTCTCTCCGTCTCGGCTCTCGCCGCCCGCTCGCGCGGCCGCGGCCCTCGGCACGGCGGCCTCCGATCCCCGGTGCCGGCCGCCGACCCTGTCTCGTCGGTGTCTCGTTTCTTGCGCGGTGCCCTATTTTCTCGGTGCCTTCTTCTTGCCCGCCACGGCGCGGCGCGGCCCCTTGCGGGTGCGCGCGTTCGTGTGGGTGCGCTGCCCGCGCACCGGGAGCCCCTTGCGGTGCCTGATCCCCCGATAGCAGCCGATGTCCATGAGGCGCTTCACGTTCATCGAGTTCTCGGTGCGGAGGGCGCCCTCGACCTTGTAGTGGTTCTCGATGACGCGCCGGAGCTTGTTGACGTCCTCGTCGGACAGCTGGTGGACCCGCAGATCCGGATTCACGCCCGTCTCGGCGAGGATCGCCCTCGCCGCCGAGTGACCGATCCCGAAGATGTACGTGAGGCCCACCTCGATCCGCTTCTCTCGCGGCAGGTCTACCCCGGCAATGCGTGCCATCCAGTTCTCCTCCGATATCGCCCACGCGCGAGGACGCCCGCGGGAAGGGCCCGATCAGCCCTGCCGCTGCTTGTGCTTCGGATCGCGGCTGCAGATCACCCGCACGACGCCCCGGCGCCGGATGATCTTGCAGTGCTCGCAGATCCGTTTGACGCTCGAACGCACCTTCATCTCGACCTCGTTTCGCGGCGCGGACCGCCCTGGCCCGAACCCTTCCGCGACCGCCGCCGGAGCCCCATCGGGGGCCCGGATGGCGGTTCGATACTAGCCTTGAAAGGTATCACTCCATGCCCCTGTTATCAATCGAGATCGGGGCCGGCCACACGCCCCGGTCCGGCCCGCAGGACCGCTTCACTTGTACCGGTAGGTGATGCGGCCCTTCGTGAGATCGTAGGGCGACAGCTCCACCGCCACTTTGTCCCCCGGCAGGATCCGGATGTAGTTCATGCGGATCTTCCCGGACACGTGGCACACGATCTCGTGCCCGTTCTCGAGCAGGACTCGGAACATCGCGTTGGGGAGGGCCTCTGCGACCTCCCCGGTCATCTGGATCGGTTCTTCCTTCGCCACTCAGCTCTCCCCGACCGGCGTTGCGCTGTGCACGGCCGTCAACACCTGCGGACCGTCGGCGGTGACCGCGACCGTGTGCTCGAAATGGGCCGACAACGAACCGTCGGCGGTCACGACGGTCCACCCGTCGTCCAGGGTGCGGATGCCCGGCCCGCCCTGGTTCACCATCGGCTCGATCGCGATGACGAGGCCGGACTCCATGCGTGCCCCCCGTCCGGGTTGACCGAAATTGGGCACCTGGGGCTCCTCGTGGGGGGCTTCTCCCACCCCGTGCCCCACCAGCTCCCTGATCACGCTGAACCCGGCCGCCTCGACGTGGGCCTGGACCGCCGCCCCCAGATCTCCCAGACGCGATCCGGGGCGCGCCTGCGCGATGCCGATGTCCAAGGCGGAGCGGGTCCGATCGAGGAGCCGATGGGTCTCGTCGTCCACCTCGCCCACCGCGAGCGTGACCGCCGCGTCGGCGAACAGGCCCTCGAGCTTCACGCCCACGTCCACGCTCACGATATCGCCCGCCTCGAGCGTCCGCGCGACCGAAGGGATGCCGTGCACGACCTCTTCGTTCACGCTCGTGCACAGCGTCGCCGGAAAGCCGTACAGGCCCTTGAAGGCCGGCTTGGCCCCCGGATGCGAGCGGATGAGCGCCTCCGCCGCCTCGTCGAGCGCGCCGGTGGTCACCCCGGGTCGCACCATCTCGGCGGCCAACTTGAGCACCTCGGCCACGATGGCCCCCGCGGCCGCGATGGTCTCGATCTGAGGCTCGCTCTTGAGGCGGATCACGGGCGGGCCCCGACCCCGTCCAGGGCCGCCAGCAACCGCTCGGCCACGTCGTCCACCGTGCCCATGCCGTCCACCGCCGTGAGCCCGGCGGTGCCCTTCGCGTAGTAGGCGAGGAGCGGCTCCGTCTGCTCTCTGTACACGCGGAGCCGCGTGCGCACCGTCTCCACCTCGTCGTCGGCCCGCTGCACGAGCCGGCCCGAGCCGCAGGCCGGGCATTTCGCCGACGCGCCCACGACGCGCACGTGCGTCACGTGGCCGCATCCCTCGCACACCCGTCGACCCGAGATGCGGGCCACCAGCTCGTCGTCTGGCACGTCCAGCGACAGCACCGCGTCGAGCCGCTCGCCCCGGGCCTCGAGCAGGGCCCCCAGGCCATCGGCCTGGGCCGTGGTGCGCGGGAACCCGTCCAGGATGAAGCCGTCGCGGCTGTTCGGGCGCCCCAGGGCCTCCTCGATCAGATCGAGCACCACCTCATCGGGCACCAGCTCTCCCGCCTCGTAGTAGCCCCGCACCCGCTCGCCGAGCGGCGAGCCCTCCTTGAGGGCCGCCCGGATCATGTCCCCCGTCGAGAGCCGCGG
>JBFIOX010000175.1:0-5979 GCA_041610455.1 Gemmatimonadota bacterium | reverse complement strand
GCCGATGGCCGAAGGATGCGAGCACTGTTCAGCGGCACAGCACTGATCATGGGCAACGGCGCCATCCGACCCGGTGATACCGTTGAGGTGACCGATGTTCCCGAGCAGGATGCGGTCAGCGCCCGGGTGCTGCGTGTTCAGCACCGTTTTGACGGAAAACGAGGTTTCACAACCGCCTTACACCTGGGAGGAACGCCGTGAACGCCGCTGACGCCTCGGAGGTCCTGCTCGCCTCGGAGTCCGTGACCGAAGGTCATCCGGACAAAGTCTGCGACTACATCTCCGACTCCATCCTCGACGCGTACCTGGCGCTGGACCGTGACGACGGCGCGCTCGGCCGAAGCCGGGTGGCCGTCGAGACCCTCGCCAAGTCGAACCTCGTCGTCCTCGCCGGCGAGATCACGTCGGGACGGGTCCTCGACCACGGCGAGATCGTTCGCGAAGCCGTGCGCGAGATCGGCTACGTGGATCCGGGAGAGGCGTTCCACGCCGATGGACTCTTCGTCCTCGAGGCGCTCACCAAGCAGTCGCCCGAGATCGCCCAGGGCGTCGACGTGCGCGATGACAAGGCCCTGGGGGCGGGCGACCAGGGAATCATGTTCGGCTACGCATCCGACGAGACCAGCGAGCTGATGCCGCTCCCCATCCTCCTCGCGCATCGCCTCACCGCCGGATTGGCCGAGGACCGGCACGCGGGTCGCGCGCCCTGGCTTCGGCCCGATGGGAAGTCGCAGGTGACGGTCGCCTACCGCGGCATCGAGCCGGCGCGGGTGAGCCAGGTCCTGGTATCCGCGCAGCACGCGCGGGACGTGGCACAGGCGAAGATTCACGCGTACGTGCGCGAAGACCTGGCGCCGCGCGCGCTGGGGGACTGGCACTCGGAGGACATCGAGGTGCTGGTGAACCCGACGGGCAGCTTCGCGCACGGGGGGCCCTCGGCCGACAGCGGTCTCACGGGCCGCAAGATCATCGTGGATTCGTACGGCGGGGTGGCGCGGCACGGCGGCGGGGCCTTCAGCGGCAAGGACCCCACCAAGGTGGACCGAAGCGGACACTATTGGTGCCGGTACGTGGCCCGGAAGACGGTGCGCGCGGGGCTGGCGCGCCGGGCCGAGGTCCGCGTGGGGTACGCGATCGGCCGCACCGAGCCCATGTTCGTCGACGTGGAGACGTTCGGGACCGGCGACCCCGAGGAGGCCGCGTCCTTCGTGCGCGAGTTCAGCTTCACGCCGGGCGACATGATCGAGCAGCTGGCGCTCCTCACCGAGGTCGGCTACCGGGAGACGACCAACTACGGTCACTTCGGGCGACCGGGGTTCCCCTGGGAGCGGGACTAGTGCGCGGGCTGGACGAGGTCGCGGCCCGCGCGCATCCTCCGTCGGGCTGCGAGAATCCCCGCTCGGACCACTCGGGAAAGGTGCGATCGATGTCGAAACGGGGCCTGCGTCTCCGCCTCGCTCACGCCGCTGCCGCCGGCGTGCTGAGTCTCGCCTCCGTCGCGCCGGCAAGCGCCCAGGCGTGCGTGGGCCTCGCCACCCGCGGCGGGCAGGGCTTCCTGGTCGGGCAGGCGGGCTTCACGGACGGCGCGTGGATTCCGGGCGGGGTGCTGGGGGTGGACACGGAGGGCCCCGCCACCGTGTTCGGGCGCTTCGCGCACGCGCTGTTCGACAACTCGGACGCGGCGATCAGCGCGGCGGGGGGGGGGCTCGCCATCGAGATTCCGGACCTCGCGGTGTCCCTCTGTCCCACGGCCAACGTGATGTACCAGTGGCTCTCCAACGACGGCGGCCTGTCGAGCATCGATGCCGACGGGGTCGTGTTCGGCGGCGGGCTCGCGCTGGGCCACCGCTTCGACAGCCGCACCACCGAGTTCGCCTTCATCCCCAACATCGCGGCCGGGATCGAGCACAACCGCTCCAGCCTCACGGTGGGGGACACCTCGATCACCGGGAGCGAGACGTACGGGGTGTTCAGCGGCGGCTTCGTGCTCATGCTGGGCAGCGTGTTCCTCGGCCCCAGCGCCGCGATGACGACGCTCGAGGGAGCCGATCCGATCTTCTCGGCCCACCTCGGCGTGATGTTCTGACCTCACGCCCAGAGGTCTGACCGGGCGGATCCGCGGGGACAACCCTCCGACCCCGTTTCGGGTCACACCTGGAGAGGGGGGACGAGCCCCCGCTGCCCAACCCCTTCCGGAGGAAGCCTTGTCGACGCAGGATCTCGGCCGTCGCCGATTCGCGGGAGCGGTTGGGAGGGCCGGCGCCACCCTCCTCGCCGTCTCGTCCCTCGCGGCCTGCGACGCCGCGCAGGCGGGGAACCGCGAGTGGACGGGGAAGGTCGACACGCTGCCCTCCGGGCAGGTCGTGGTCTCGAATCCCGATCGGGCGCTGTGGGGTGACGACGAGGCGTGGCGGATCGTCGAGGACCTGCGCATCGGTAGCCTGGAGAGCGCGGGCCCCGACTTGTTCGGGGAGATCGCGGGTTTCGACGTCGACCCGGCGGGCCGCGTGTGGGTCCTGGAGGGCCAGGCGCAGGAGATCCGCGTGTTCGACGCCGCGGGCCGCCACGTGCGCACGGTGGGACGGAAGGGCGGGGGACCGGGGGAGTTCCAGGGGGCCGTACACGCCCAGTTCGGACCAGACGGGCACCTGTGGGTGATGGATCCGCAGAACAATCGGATCTCGGTGATCGACACCGCCGGCGCCTTCGTGGAGTCACACCGGGCACCCGGCGGGTTCATGGTCCGGCCCTGGCCGGGCCGGTGGGACGTGAACGGCGCCTACTGGACCCCGGTGCCGGACTTCGCCGACGGCGAGTTCCGCCTGGCGCTGGTCCGCTACCGTCGGGGATCGGATGGCGGCCTCGAGATGGTGGATTCCATTCCCGCCCCGCGCGATCCCGTCGAGCGACCTCGCTTCGAGCTGCGATCGGATCGGGGCCGGCTCGTCGCCAGCGTCCCCTTCAGCCCCTCCTTCCGGTGGATCGTGTCTCCGCAGGGCACCCTGTGGGGGATCTTCTCGGGCGAGTATCGCCTCATCGAGATGTCGGTGGCGGGCGACACCCTGCGGACCATCCGGCGCGCCTTCGATCCGCTCCCCGTGACGGCGTCGGACCGGGATCGGGCGCGCGAGGCGCTCGACTGGTTCACCGAGGAGGGTGGCAAGATCGATCTCTCCATGCTGCCCGGTACCAAGCCGGCGGGCGAGGCGTTCGTGGTGGACGCGACGGGCCGCATCTGGGTGCAGCGGATCACGGATTCGCACCCCGAGGGGCAGGTGATGGACGTGTTCGATCCGGCGGGCCGGTACCTGGGCCGGGTGGTGCTGCCGGCCCCGGTGCCCGCCCTGCCGCTCGTGCGCGGCGATCTCGTGTACGGGGTGGCCCGCGACGAGCTCGAGGTGCCTTACCTCTTGCGCGCGCGCATCGTGCGCGGGCCGGAGGGCTGAACGCGCCCCGCTCGCGCGCCCGAGGCCTAGAAACGGCCCTAGCAGCTGCTCGCAGGTGCTAGAAACGGCCCTCGCGCACCTGCTCGGGCCGCAGCCCGACGCGCAGCCGGACGATGTCCACCGGGTCCACCGGATCGTTCTCGGGGAGCGGGACGTCCCCCTTCTCCCTTCCGCGCTCGAGCACGCTCTTGAGCCCCGCCAACACGCCGGCGCCGGGTAGGGTCTTCGCGTCGGCGTAGTAGTCGAACCACGGGAGTCCGGCCGCGGTGTACTCCTTGGCCGTGGGAGGGGTGGTAGGAGGGGCCTGGCCGGTGATGGCCCGCCACACGAGCGAGTTGGTTAGGTGGACGAAGCAGCGGCTGGCGGCCTCGGTGTCCCACTCTTCGAACCGATACGGGTCGTCGTAGATCTGCTGTCGCATGCGGCCGCCCGGCGCGAGGCCCATGTCCGCGGACGCCACCATGACGTGCGTCCCCTCGGAGAGGCAGTATGCAGCCCCCAGGTGCGCGTCACGTACCGGCTCGCGGCGCTCGGCGCGCTTCTTCTCCCACTTCGCTCGGCGCCGCTCGTAAGCCTCGCGCTTCATGGGGTAGGCGATGAGCTGGATGCCGCCGTGCTCCGCCGCGCCGGTGATCTGCTCCTCGGCGCTGTACCCCGACCCCAGCGGCATGGCCACGAACTGGCGAACCACGTCGCGCTCCACGCAGTACCCGTCGAGCCACGGCTGCTGTGGAATCACCACGTAATCCTGCGGATCGTCGTGCAGCCCGTTCGCCCAGGCCTCGCCGGTGACGGCGTTCACCTTTCCCGTCGCGACCTTGAGCGCGAACGGGTAACCGAAGGCGGGACCGCCGTCGACCCAGTGTCCGTCGGCGTAAGGGGCCTGGATCCCCTCGAGCGTCTTCACGTCCTCGAACGGCGTGAAGTTCAGCCACAGCGCCTCGGATTGGTACATCGGCAGCACGATGCCGCCGTGGGCGAGCCAGGCGGGCGGAGTGCGGGCCGCGAAATCGTCCACGAGCCGGAGCGGGAACCGGCCCAGACCGGGCGGAAGGAAATGGTGGCGGCCATCATCCGGGATGCGCAGGGTGCGCTGGAAGTCCACCCGGAACGAGGCCGCCCCGTGCACCTCGGGGAACGAGAAGATCAAAGCGTCCTTCTTGAGCTCGATCATGGGTACCGCTCCTGTACGTGTGATATCCTGCCCCACCCCCGCTGTCCCTCACCAGTCTCCATCCCGAACCTCACGCACGAGCCGAAGCACCGCGCGATCCGGGAGGTCCCGGAGCTCGCGGATGAGGTCCGCGAACAGCCGGGGTCGGCGCCGAATCACGTCCTTGAGATCGGTCGACACCTTGCCGGCCAGCGCCAGGAGGACGTCGGCGTCTTCGCCCAGGACTTCGGCGAGCCGCACGACCGTGTCCTCGGACGGGGGAGGGACCTGGCCGCGCTCGACCTTGCTGAGGTACGAGGGCTCGATGCCGAGCCGGGCGGCCACCTGACGGACGGAATACGATCGGTCTGCCGCCCGCCGGGCCTCGCGTCGCTCACGCACGTACGCCCCGAAGCTGGTCGCGTCTGCCGTACGCGCTGGTCCGTTCATCTTTCACCCGCCGACCGTGTATCGTGTACGACATAGTACACGATCGTCCGGGGAGCGTCAAACCCTCCGTTCACGGCGAAGTCCTGCCGCGCCGCCGCCGCCTCCCGAGGTGCGCCGACCCACCTTCGACCGTATGATGCGCCCCCGACACGTCAGGCGGGGAAACACCGGCGACCGAAGCGTGCCGGTTCCCCCTCCCGCGAGCGTCGCCGCGGGGTCTTCTCCGTCTCCTCTCACGACAGGATCGATGACATGCGGATAGATCATCAGCTCGCCCGCCCGACGAGGGCGTACGGGACCCCCCTGCGGCGCTCGGCCCCGTTCCGGGCCGCGCTGGCGGCCGCCATCGCCATCGGGGCGTCGGCGTGTGCGGGGGACGGCGCCGAAGCGGGCGCGGAGAACGAGGCGGGTGCCCCGGACGGGCAGCCCGCCCGGCTTTCGCCCCCCGATGCGGAGGCGCTCGAGCGCCAGATGACGCTCATGAGCGAGCTGCGGAGCATCGACCAGGCCCTGTCCCCCTTGCGTGAGCGTGCCAGCCAGGACCCCGAGCTCCAGGCGAAGGAGGCGGCCTTGGTGGCGCAGGTCGAGGCGGCCATGGAGGCCATCGATCCGAACGTGGGGGCGACGCGCGCGCGCTTCGACTCGCTCCGGACCGAGTTCACCACGGCCCAGCAGAGCGGGGAAGAAGTCGAGGCCCAGTCGCTGGCCGGCGAGCTGCAATCGCTCCAGATGTCGCTGCAGGAAACCCAGTCCCAGGCCCTCCAGCGGGAGGACGTGGCGACGGCCATCGAGGCCTTCCGCACCGACCTCTTCGCCTGGATGCGGGCCAACGATCCGGCCGCCGATTCGCTTCTGAATCGGGCCGAGGAGCTCAACCAGGCGCTGCAGGCGATGGCGCCGGACGCGGCTCCCACCCGCTGAGCCGCGGCT
>JBFIOX010000174.1:0-6007 GCA_041610455.1 Gemmatimonadota bacterium | reverse complement strand
CTGCGGCGACGACCACCTCGACGTCGACCGCGTCGTCCTGCAGGCGCGCAAGGAGCGGCGCGCGGAGGGAGGGGAGGGGCCGGATCGGAAGCCTCCGGCGGCGGAGGGGGCGGACGGCGCGGGACGGCCGGCGGGCCGGGCCGACGGCGCCGGGCGGCCCCGGCCGCGGAGCCGCAACCGGCAGCGCGAGCTGGAGCGGAAGCGCGACGGGGTCACGGCCGAGATCGAGACGGCCGAGGCGAGGCTCGCCGCCATCGACGAGACGTTCGCCGACCCCGCCTACTACGACGGCGCGGGGCCGGCCGAGATCGAGCGCCTCCAGTCCGAGCGGAGCGGGCTCACCGAGCGCGTGGCCGAGCTGATGGGGGAGTGGGAACGGCTCGAGACCGAGCTGGACGCGGGGCGGGAGGCCTGAACGTCGCGGCCGGGTGGCGTGTCCTGTAGGATGTGGTGCCGCCGGACGCCCGTCCCGGCGGTCGGACCGATCCCCTCGACAGGAGCTCGCAGCAGGATGTCCAGACGCATCGCCCCCGCATTCATCGTCGCGGCGCTCGCGATTCCCGCGGCCTCGGCCGCGCAGTCGCCCGCGGTCGCCGACTCGACCTTCATGGCCGGCCTCAAGTGGCGGTCGATCGGCCCGGCCAACATGGCCGGCCGGGTGACCGACATCGAAGGCATCCCCGGCACCCGGACCTTCTTCGTAGCCGCCGCCACGAGCGGCATCTGGAAGACGACCAACGCGGGCACGACGTTCCGCCCCGTGTTCGACAACGAGCGCGTCGTGTCGATGGGCGACCTGGCGATCGCGCCGAGCGACCCGGACATCGTGTGGGCCGGGACGGGCGAGGAGGACTCGCGCAACTCGATCTCGCCGGGCGGGGGCGTTTACAAGTCGACCGACGGCGGGCTCACCTGGCGTTTGATGGGACTGGAGGACACGCAGGCCATCGGCCGCATCATCGTCCACCCGCGCGATCCGGACCTGGTCTACGTGGCGGCTCTCGGGCACCCCTGGGGCGCCAACGAGGAGCGTGGCCTGTACCGCACCGAGGACGGTGGTGAGACGTGGGAGCGCGTGCACTACGTGTCGGACAAGGCCGGCTTCGTGGACATCGCCATGCACCCCCGCGATCCCGACGTCCTGTTCGCCTCGAGCTGGGAGCGCGTGCGCGGCCCCTACTTCCTCCAGAGCGGCGGGCCGGGCAGCGCGCTGTGGAAATCGACGGACGGCGGCGACACGTGGGAGGAAGTGAAGGGCGGCGGTTTCCCGGAGACCGAGAAGGGACGGATCGGGATCGCGATCGCGCCCAGCTATCCGCGCGTCATGTACGCCATCGTCGAGGCGAAGACGCCCGAGGAGCCCGACGCGGAGGGGAACAAGCACGGCTCGGGTCTCTACCGCTCCGATGACGGCGGCGAGACGTGGCGCTTCATGAACTCCAACAACACGCGCCCGTTCTACTACTCTCAGGTGCGCGTCGCGCCGGACGACCCCGACCTCGTGTACTGGTCGTCGCTCTACTTATCCAAGGACGGTGGTAAGACGGTCGGGAACCCGGCGGGCGGCGTGCACGTCGACCATCACGCGATGTGGTGGGACCCGGTCGATCCGGACCACTTCATCCTCGGCAACGACGGCGGCATCGCCATCACCTGGGACCGCGGCGGCAACTACGACTTCCCGAACACCGTGCCCATGGGCCAGTTCTACGCGGTCTCCTACAACATGGACATCCCGTACCGCGTGTGCGGGGGCCTGCAGGACAACTACACCTGGTGCGGGCCCAGCCGGCGCGCCGAGGGCGCCATCGACAACCACATGTGGTACTCGATCGGCGGCGGCGACGGGTTCTACGCACCGCAGGATCCCACCAATCCCGACATCGTGTTCGGCGAGTCGCAGCAGGGGCGGATCTACTGGCGCAACACGGCCACGGGCGAGCAGCATTCGCTCGATCAGCCGGACTGGCGCGAGCGCACGAAGACGCTGCGCGACTCGATCGCCATCCTGTCGGGCGACGACCCGGACAACCCGCCGGCCGAGGCGCGGGCCCGCATCGAGGCCCTCCAGGCGCGCGTGCGGGCGGACTCGGCCCTGTGGGACATGCGCTTCAACTGGAGCACACCGCTCGAGCTGTCGCCGCACGACCCGCAGACGCTCTACATCGGGGCCAACCGGGTGCTCAAGTGGACGTACGAGACGGATGAGATGGAGCCCATCTCGCCCGACCTCACCTACGCCGACGCCGAGAAGATCAGGATCGCCTACGGCGAGACGGGTGGCATCACGCGCGACGTGACGGGCGCGGAGAACTTCGCCACGATCGTGGCCCTGGCCGAGTCGAAGCTCGAGGAGGGCGAGCTGTACGCCGGGACGGATGACGGGCGCGTGTGGCGGACGCCCGAGGGCGCCGAGTGGATCGAGCTCACCGACCGCTTCCCCGGCGTGCCGGCGGGCACCTACGTGAGCCGCATCGAGCCCTCGAGCCACGACCGCAACCGCTTCTACGTCACCTTCGACAACCACCGGCGCGACGACTACCGGCCCTACGTGTACGTGACGGACGACGGTGGCGAGACGTTCCGCTCGATCTCTTCCAACCTGCCCACCGGCGGCCCGGATTTCGTGCACGTGATCCGCGAGGATCCGGTGAACCCGAACCTGCTGTTCGTGGGCACCGACGTCGGCGCCTACGTGACGCTCGACCGGGGACGCTCGTGGACGCGGTTCATGAACGGGCTGCCCACGGTGCCGGTGCACGACCTCAAGATCCACCCGCGCGAGCGCGAGCTGATCGCGGGCACGCACGGGCGCTCCATCTGGATCGCCGACATCGCGCCGCTCCAGCAGCTGCGCGATGGCCGGCTGCCGCAGCGGGTCGCCGTGTTCGAGCCCAAGACGGCGGTGCAGTATGCCGACCGGCCCGTGGGGGGCGAGTTCACCGCCCAGAAGGTGTTCCAGGGCGACGGAGGCGAGTACGGGGCCGAGATCTCCTTCTACGTGCCCCCCGCGGTGGCCGAGCGGCTCGAGGAGGCGGCGCGGGCCGAGGCGCGCGAGCGCATGGCCGCCATGCGCGCGGAGGGAGGCGAGGGCGAGGGGGCCGAGCCGGAAGCCGCCGAGCGCGAGGCGCCGGCGAGGGGGATGCGGCCGGCCATGGCGGGCGGCCCGGGTGCCGGGCGCGGCGGAGCCCAGGCGAAGATCACCATCCTCGATGCCGCGGGCGACACGGTGCAGACGCTCGAGGCGCCCGTGCGGGCCGGCATCAACCGGGCCCACTGGAACCTGGCGCGGCGGCGCGCCCCCGCCGAGCGCTCGCCCGCCGAGCGCGCCGACAGCATCCGGAACGATCGGCTCTACGCGACGGTGGCCGATTCGCTGGTGGAGCACGAGGGCGTCGACCGGGCCGTGATGGATCGCGTGCTGGGCATGGTGCGCGGCGGCGACCAGGGGGCGATCCGGCGCATGTTCGGCGGCGGTGGCGGGTTCGGTGGCGCCCGTCCCGGCGAGTGGCGCGAGCGGCCCGCGGAGTCCTATCCCGAGCCGGGCGCAGGCGCGCGCGGCCGCGCATCCGGGGCAGCCGGCGGGGGAGAGGCCGCGGCCGGGGGCGACCCCGGCGCCACGCGCGAGGTGATGCAGCAGATGTTCTCGGCGCTGCGCGACCGGGGGGTCGGGTTCGGGCGCTTCTTCGGAGGCCGCGGGGGCGGAGGCGGCCTGGCCGCGCCGGGCACCTACCGGGTGTCGATCGCGCTCGGGGACGAGCGCTACGAGACGTCGGTCGAGGTCGTGCGCAAGGACGGCTACGGCTTCTGGGCCGACCGCGACCCCGATGGCAACTGACCACGGGCTGGCCGCCGTGGAGGGGCCGTACACCTGAGACCTCTTGGCGCCCGGGCCCTCGCTGAGGGGGCCCGGGCGATTCCGCCACTCACCCGCGCGTCGCCATGATCACGGTCATCTGGGTGGGCTTCGTGGTCATGGTCGTGCTCCTCGTCACGCTCGATCTCGGCGTGTTCCACAAGGAGCACCGAGCCATCTCGCTCCCCGAGGCGCTCGGCTGGACGGCCTTCTGGATCTCGCTCGCCCTCGTCTTCAACGCCTTCGTTGTCTTCCTCTACGCCGAAGGGGGGCCCGAGTGGTTCGCCACCCGCGCGCGCGACCTCACCGGACGCGAGGCGGGGCTCCAGTTCTTCACGGGATTCGTGCTCGAGAAGTCGCTCTCGGTCGACAACATCTTCGTCATCGCGATGATCTTCGCGTATTTCCGCGTGCCCCTCGCAGAGCAGCACCGCGTGCTGTTCTGGGGCATTCTGGGGGCGGTCGTGCTGCGCGGGATCATGATCGGGGCGGGAGCCACCCTGATGGCCCGCTTCGAATGGGTGACCTACGTGTTCGGGGGGCTGCTGCTGCTATCGGCCGCTCGCATGCTCGTGATCCGGCACGACAACTTCCAGCCCGACCGGAACTGGCTCGTGCGGCTCGTGCGGCGCGTCTATCCCGTCACCGACCAGTTCGACGGGGGGAAGTTCTTCACCACCGTGAACGGCGTGCGCTCGGCTACGCCGCTTCTCCTCGCGCTCGTGCTGGTCGAGACGAGCGACGTGATGTTCGCGATCGACTCGATTCCGGCCATCTTCGCGGTGACCCAGGATCCCTTCCTGGTGTTCACCTCGAACGTGTTCGCCATCCTGGGCCTGCGGTCGCTCTACTTCGCGCTCGCCGGGCTCATGGACCGCTTCCGATACCTCAAGGTGAGCCTCGTCTTCCTGCTCGCCTACATCGGCATCAAGATGCTGCTCGCGCACCATCACCCGATCCCGACCGGGGTCTCGCTGGCCATCATCGGCGGGATCCTGTCGGTCGGGCTCATCGGGTCGATCTTCCACGGGCACCGGGACACGGCGCCCCTCGTCTCCCCCCTGCGTCACGAGCTGGCGGTGCTCGTGGCCAGGACCGTGCACCAGGGCAAGCGGGCGGTGATCCTGCTGCTGGGCTCTAGCGTGCTGATCCTGGGCGTGGCCCTGATCGTCCTCCCGGGCCCCGCCACGCTCGTCATCCCGCTCGGGCTGGCCATCCTGGCGCTCGAGTTCCGCTGGGCTCGCCGCTGGCTGCGGCGGATCCGGGTCGGCAGCGGGCGCATGCAGCGCCGGCTCAAGAAGCGCGTGGGGCGGCCCCGCCGCGGAACCGACTGAGTCCGAGCGGCGTTCGACGCGGGCGGCGTTCGAAACAAACGAAACCCGCCCTTACGTTGTCCTAAGAGACGACGCGGGCCGGGCGGGTCGTCCAGGTCGTTCCCGGCCGGCTTTCCAATACAGGAACCCGGGGTGGAGGGTCACATCCGTGTCCATGTTCACGGAGCTCAGGAAACGGCACATCCTGGAGATCGCGCTCATCTACCTGGGCGCGGGCTGGCTGTGCGTGGAGATCGCCGACTTCATCGTCGGGAACTACGGGTTCTCCAGGAAGATCCTGGACACCGTCGTGCTCCTGGCGATCCTCGGATTCCCCGCCTTCGTCATCATCGGTTGGTTCCACGGGGAGCGCGGGCAGCAGCGCGTGAAGCGCGTCGAGGTGTGGCTCCTCCTCACCCTCGCCGTGCTGGGGGGCATCGGGACGTACCGCATCGCCACCGCCGAGTCCCCGACGGAGATGTCCGACAGCGCCGCCACCCCTGCGCCGGCGGACGCGGACGGGGTGGCCCGACTGGCGTCGGGCGAGCCCGCGGCCGACCTGGGGCGCGGGTCGCTCGCCGTTCTCCCATTCCGCAACAACCTGGCGGATTCCTCTCTGGCCTGGCTCGGCACCGGCCTCGCCGACCTGCTGACCACCAATTTCGCCCAGCGCCGGGATCTCGAGGTCGTGGGACGGCAGCGCCTGTACGACCTGCTCACCGAGGAGGGGCGCACGGAGCAGGAGGCGATTCCGGAAGGTCTGGCGACCACCGTGGCGCGAGCCGCCGGCGCCCACACCATGCTGTGGGGCAGCGTGAGCGGCAGCGCCGAGGACCTG
>JBFIOX010000173.1:0-6017 GCA_041610455.1 Gemmatimonadota bacterium | reverse complement strand
GGCTGGTGCGGCCGGTGGCCGCGAAGATCTTTCTCGACGGCGTGATCGAGGGTGGGACCGCGGCCCTCCTCTCCCCCTATCTCGACCGGCCAGGGTGGAGCGGGGAGCTCGGATTGCCATCGGACTCCCTCGAGGCTCTGGTGGCAGCCTTGGACGACGCGGGGTTCCAGGTTCACGTGCACGCGATCGGAGACCGGGCCATCCGCGCCGCCCTCGACGCCTTCGAAGCGCAGCGCGCGCGGGACGGGGGGGCGGGGCCGCGGCACATCCTGGCGCACATTCAGCTGTTCGACCCCTCCGACATTCCCCGCTTCCAGCGGCTCGGCGTCGTGGCGAGCTTCCAGCCGTTGTGGGCGTACGCGGACACGTACATCACCGACCTCACCGAGCCGCGGCTCGGGCCCGAGCGCTCGCGCTGGCTGTACCCCATCCGCAGCGTCGCAGAGACCGGCGCCTTGATGGCGGCGGGCAGCGACTGGTCGGTGAGCTCGATGAACCCGCTGCCCGGGATCGAGGTGGCGGTGACCCGTCGGGACCCGGACGTCCCGCCGGGTCCCGCCTGGATCCCCGAGGAGCGCGTCGATGTGGAGACCATGCTGCGCGCCTACACCCTGGGCGGCGCCGTCGCCTCCGATCTCGAAGCCGAGATCGGGTCCATCACGGTGGGCAAGCGCGCCGACCTCGTGGTGCTCGATCGCGACCTGCTGGCCCTCCCGGCCGAGCGCATCTCGGAGGCCCGGGTCGACCTGACCCTGCTCGAGGGACGGGTCGTCTTCCGCCGTTGACGCCGCGACGCGGCCGCATCGTCGGCACGTGATGGAAGCGCCCCCGCCGAACGACGATGGGTCGCCCTCGGTCGTCGTCTCCAGGCGCGGCGCGCGGCGCTGGCGGGCCGGTCACCCGTGGATCTACCGGAGTGACGTGGCCGACGAGACCGGGGCCCCGGGGCCGGGGATCGTCGCGGCCGTGGACCCGCGAGGACGACCCCTCGGGCAAGCGCTCTACTCCCCCGCCTCGGAGATCCGGCTCCGCTTCCTCACGGGAGGGAGCGAGCCCATCGACGGCGAGTGGTGGCGCCGGCGGATCGTCGAGGCGGTGGCGCGGCGGGCGTTCCGGCCCACGGGCCGGCAGCCCCCCGGTCCCCCGGAGCCGTTCGAGGCTGCGGCCGAGACCGAGGCGCCCCGCGATGCGGCCTCCCTGGAGGCCTCGGCCTATCGCCTCGTCCACGCCGAAGCCGATGGCCTCCCCAGCCTCATCGTCGATCGCTACGGCCCCTACGTCGTCGCCCAGCTCCTTTCCGCGGGTCTCGAGACGGTTCGGGCGGACGTCCTCGGCGCCCTCGTCTCGGCCGTGGAGCCGGACGGGGTCCTCCTCCGCAACGACCCCCCCGTCCGGCGCCACGAAGGGCTCCCCCGCGAGGTCGAGGTCGCGCACGGCCACGTCCCCGATCGGGTCGATGTGGTCGAGCACGGGGTCCGCTACCGCGTCGACCTCCACCGCGGCCAGAAGACGGGGGCGTTTCTCGACCAGCGGGAGAATCGGAGGCTCGCCGGGGTCCTCGCCCGCGGGCGAGCGCTCGACGCCTTCTGCGGCGAGGGTGGCTTCGCCCTCCACCTGGCGCGCGGCGCCGAACACGTGCTCGCGATCGACAGCTCCGCGGGGGCGATCGGGGGCGCGCGCGACAACGCCGAGCTGAACGGGCTCGACAACGTGGAATGGCGCGAGGACAACGTGTTCGATGCGCTGCGCGAGCTGGAGCGCGCGCGGGAGACGTTCGACGTGATCGTCCTCGATCCGCCGGCGTTCGCCAAGCGCCGTCGGGGGCTGGACGCGGCGCTCCGGGGCTACAAGGAGATCAACCTACGGGCCATGCGGCTGCTCGAGCCGGGCGGCCGGCTCCTCACGTTCTCGTGCAGCTACCACGTGTCGCCCGCCCGGTTCAAGGAAATGCTGCGCGCAGCGGCAGGCGACGCGGGCCGGCGGCTGTTCGTGGAGCGCACGCTGCGGCAGGCTTCCGATCACCCCGAGCTACTCACGGTGCCGGAGACGTCTTATTTGAAGGGCGCGCTGCTGATGGCGGAGTAGGGCAGCACGTCGGCCGCACGCCGCTCAGAAGATCCCCAGCGCGTCCCGGAACCCATCGGCGCCCTCGCGATCGCCTGTCGCGGGCGGCACGACCTCGGTGCGCAGGGAGGCGAGCGCCGGCACCTCCTCACCCATCTCCGCTTCCAGCCAATAGGAGCCCAGGATCGCCACGAAGGCGAGCCAGGCGACCAACAGGAATATCCCGAACAGCACGCTGCCCTCCGCGCCCGAGTCGTGAATCGAAACGGGAATCGGCCCGTTCCACCGACTCGATTCGGTTACAAGCCCCGCGCCGCGCCGCGCGGACGTCCCCGGCGATCGCGCTCGGCATCGCGAGAACGCCGTTACTGCGTCGGTTTTCCCCATCTCCGGACGGTGCTCCGCGCCCGCGCGCGCCGCCTCCCCACCGACGCCTCGAGCCCCCGACTTCGTGCAGTCCGGTAGGCGATGAAACAATCCTCGACCCCGCCCCGAGCGACGCTTCGCCGCGCGCGGATCTTCCCGTCTCCCGAAAGTGCGCGCCAGCCGGGTCTTTCGGGGTCTCGTCACCGGGGAAGGGTGTGTCCCCCGGGGCCGGAGTGACGGGGAACGGGCCTTGAGTGTCCAGAGCCGTAACGCGAGGTGACCGCGAGAAGCGGTGCCCCGAATCGATCGGCGAGCGGGATTTCGAGGAGCGCGCAGATGGCCTGGAAGTGGAGCGAGCCCAGAGAAGCGGGATCGGATGGACGCGGGTCGCACGCCCGCTCGACGCTCTTCCTGCGGCTCCTGCGCGCTCGATTCGCGCGGGTGGGGCGCGCTCGACCCTACTGGTGGCGCGGGGCGCTCTCGGTCGGTGCGGCTCTCGTGATCGGGGGAGCGGCGGCGTTTCTCGTCGCGACCCGCGCGCCGAGCTGCGCCGAGGAAGGCTGCCCCACGTGGAGCGGCATCGCCGATTACCATCCGCCCGAAGCCCCGAGCTTCTACGACCGCGACGGCCGCCTGGTGGGCCATCTGCCGGGCGAGGTCCGCATCTGGGTGCCCATCGACGGGTTCCCCCCGGCGCTCCTCGAGGCGATCGTCGCGGTGGAGGACCGGCGCTTCTACGAGCACGCGGGCCTGGATCTGAAAGGGATCGCCCGGGCGGCGCTGGTGAACCTCCGCAGTGGCGGCGTCCGGGAGGGGGCCAGCACGATCACGATGCAGCTGGCGCGCAATCTGTGGTGGCCGCGCCTGGGCGAGTACGGACGATGGCGGCGGAAGCTCGTCGAGGCCCGGCTGGCCGTACGGCTCGAGCGTGAGCTCGAGAAGCAGCGCATCCTCGAGCTGTACCTGAACCGCGTTTATCTCGGCCGTGGGCTGTACGGGTTCGGGGCCGCGGCCAGGCACTACTACGGCAAGGCACCCGCCGATCTCGATCTCTCCCAGATCGCCACGCTCGTCGGGGCCGTCAAGACGCCCGAGCGCTACAATCCGCGCACGAATCCCGGGCTGGCACGCGAGCGTCGGGACGTCGTCCTCGCCGTTCTCGAGCAGGAGGGTATCGCCGCGAGGGAGCGGGTCGCGGCCGCGCGCGCGGAGCCCGTGAGCGCGATCGACGACCCACCGTCGGTCCAGGGCCAGGGATACTTCGCGGCGGCGGTGAGCCGTGAGCTGCGGCGGCTGATCCCCGATCCCGAGATCCGGTCCGGCGTGCGCGTCCACACGACGCTCGACCCCCGGGCGCAGGCCTCCGCCGAGCGCCGATTGGCCGAGCAGATCGAGGCTATCGAGCGCGGCTCGTACGGTCGCTTCCGGCATCCCGTGCCCGAGGGCGATCTCGGACGGTCCGATGGCGACTCCGACTACTTGCAAGGGGCCGTGCTGGCGATGGACGTGCGGACCGGCGCGGTCCGGGCGGCCGTCGGGGGCCGGTCGTTCGATCACTCCGAGTTCGACAGGGCGTTCCTGGCGGCGCGCCAGCCCGGCTCCGCGTTCAAGCCGATCGTTTACGCGACGGCGCTCGCCGAGGGCCGGATCACGCTGGCCGAGAAGGTCGACACCAGCCCTATCGAGCTGGAGGTGGTGCAGGGCGTGTGGGCCCCGGCCGACGAACAGGCCGTGGGTGATCGAATGAGCGTGCGCGCGGCGCTGGCCCGCTCGTCCAACTGGGCAGCGGTGCGGGTGGGCAGCGCCGTCGGACCTCACCGGGTGGGCCAGGTGGCGGCCGCGCTGGGGATCGCTTCCCGCTTCGAGCCGGTCCCGGCGAGCTTTCTCGGGGCCTCCGTTCTGCGGCCGGTGGAGCTGGTGACCGCCTACGCGACGTTCGCCAACGGCGGGGACGCGGTGCGCCCCCACGTCATCAGCCGCATCGAGGATCGGAAGGGACGGGTGCTCTACGAGCATCCGGCGGGGTCCGAGCCGGTGCTCGACCCGCGCGTCGCGTATCTGACCACACAAGCCCTGCGCGACGTCATCGACGGCGGCACCGGCTGGCGGGCCCGCGAGGCGGGATACCGGGGCCCCGCCGCCGGGAAGACGGGGACGACCGACGAATGGCGCGACGCCTGGTTCGTGGGCTTCAACGGGGAGCTGGCGACCGGCGTGTGGCTGGGGTTCGACCGACCCGCGACGATCACCGAGCGCGCCTACGGCGGTGTCGTGGCGGCTCCGGTGTGGGGGCGCATGATGGCCGACCTGTACGGCGACGGGCGGGATGCCGCCGGCTTTCCGGCCCGGCCCCGGGATATGCGGGCTCTCGAGGTGGACGCGTCGACGGGGTACGCGGTATCGGATCGCTGTGCCCCCGAGGCGCCGCGCACGGAGTACTTCATCCCGGGCACCGAACCGCCGGCCCTATGCCCGATCGACGTCGCGGCCCCGGTGCTCGTGAGCACCTCGACCCCGTCGTCGAACTTCGGATCGCTGCCCGCCCCCGTCGTGCGTACCCGCGGCCCCTCGGGCTCCGATCACTGAGCTAGGCCGGTCGGCCGCAGGTGATTCGGCTGGCCGGCCGCCGCGCGCGGGCACCCGGGCGCGGTAAGAGGTAGTGGGGAGGATCTCGACCCATGCAGCAATCGCCGGGCGTATTGGAAAGAGCGGATTCGTTGACGCAGGCCGCGCAAGCGGACTCGACGTCGGCCATCAGCGAGGTCGGCGAGCGCATTCGCTCCGTCGGCCAGCTGCTCATCGACGGGGAGTGGGGTGCGGCGTGGCAGCAGGCGAGGGCCGGGATCGCCGACTGGGCGGTCGACGCCCTCCCGGACTTCATGGCCGCGCTCTTCGTCGCGCTCGTCGCCTACACGGTCTATCGAGCCTTCTTCGCGATCGTCTCGCACGCCCTCAGGCGTACGCGAGCCGGTTCCCGAGGGGTCAGGGACCTGCTCCTCAGCGGGCTCCGCGTGGCCGGGTGGGCGACCGTCATCCTCCTTTTCCTCTCCCAGGTCGGCCTGGACGTGACCACCGCGGTGGCCGGTCTCGGCATCCTCGGTCTCGCCATCGGCTTCGCGGCTCAGGACTCGCTGCAGAACATGATCTCCGGCGTGATGATCATGGTCGACCGGCCCTTCGAGGTGGGCGACATCGTCGAGATCGAGGGGGAGAGGGGCGAGGTCATTCGCTTCACGCTCCGCTCCACCCGCATCCAGACCCTGCGGGATCGCGTCATCGTGATGCCGAACATCAAGATGATCGACCAGAAGCTGGTGAACCACTCGGCGCGGCGGCGGCTCCGCGTCGACATCCCCTTCGGCATCGCCTACAAGGAGTCGATCGCGGAGGCACGCGAAGTCGCTCTCGCCACCGTCGAGGGCGACGAGCGGATCCTCGACGAGCCGGCTCCGGAGGTGGCCGTAAAGAACACGATCATGTGTAACCATGGCGCACCTGCATCAAAGGCGTCGCTATCGGTCAAAAAGAGCAGACTATCCGCGAAGATTTCGTCCTTGGACCAGAACCCGGCGGTAATGAGGGGCGCC
>JBFIOX010000172.1:0-6088 GCA_041610455.1 Gemmatimonadota bacterium | reverse complement strand
TCCCAAGCCCCGGCGTGGCGCCCGCCCGCGATCAGTCGCTCAGCCGATCGCGCAGGGCTCCCATACGGCTGAAGGCCATGGCGATGTCGAGCGTCCGACCGGCCTCGAGCGCTCCGTGCAGACGCGATTCCGCGAGCCCGATCTCGCTGCGTCGACGCTCGCCGTCGACCCCCGGGGCAACGTCCGCACCGGCGCGCAGGCTGGCCAGCTGCGACACGGCCGACCGCGTCAGATAGTCGTAACGCAGGGTCGCGCGTTCGCCTCGCCGGAGCACGGACAGCGCGGCCTGGCGCGTCGACGGCTCGATTGCGCCCGCCTCGAGGCCGGCCGCCAGCGACTCGGCGTCGCCCGCGAGGTCCTCGAGATCGGCGATCAGACGCTCGGCCGCGCCCTGCGTCTCGCGGAACTCGCCCGCCGCGCGCGCCGCGTACACGGCGCTCGCCGCCGCCGTCGCCATCTCGTCATCGCCGCCGCCGCCCGCCACCAGGTTCAGGATCCCACCCAGAACCGAGGTGCCCAGCCCGATCGCGGCGAAAGTCTCCGACGTCCCGTTCGACAACTCGGGATCGCGCTCGAAGGTGAGCGACGCGATGCTGGTCGAGAGCGGTCCGAGGGCGCTCGAGATCGTGCCGAGCGCGCCCACCGCCCCACCGCCGCCCGCCGCGGGCATGGCCGTCGCGTCGTAGTTCGGGTCGAGGGTGGTGGGGAGCAGCCCCGCGGCCAGCGCATCGGCTTGCGTCTCGAACACCTCTCGCAAGGCCAGCAGCTCGCTCCGCAAGGTGGCCGCATCGATCCGCTCCGGGGCGGGCGCGACCGTGGCCGGTCCGGCCTCGGCGGCCGTCGGCCCGGACTGTGCGGCCAGCGGCACGGCCGTGAGCAAGGCCACGATGGAAACGTAGAGCATTCGTGGAGCGTTCAACGTTTTCTCCTCGGCTGGTGTGAACGGCGCGATTCGTGGCGGTGCGAGCCGAGGCGAAGGTGGGGCCCACGGGGGCCGCACGCCACCCGGTGCGGCGGGGAAGCCTAGCGAGGAGGGTGCGGGGCGCCGGAGAAGAGAGGTTCCCGGCGCCCCGCACAGGGCGCGTCAGCCGCCGCAGCCGCCGGGCTCCTGGGGCTCGTCCCGGTCGTAGGCGTACGCGCTGCCGTTCCAGCGCCAGATCGGGAAGCAGAAGCCCGGGCCACCGATCCGCAGATCCGGCCATCCCAGGTTGCCCGTTTCCAGCGGCTCGGCGTCGGCGCCCGGAAAGCCGAGCTGCATCTCGTATCCGGCGGCGCCCCGGACGAACAACGCCACGGAGGACCCGGCATGGCCGGACATGCAGGTGTTCCCGTACACGATCAGCACCTCGGAAGCGCCGTCGCCGTTCAGGTCCTTGATTTGGACCTCCGTGCCGGCCGGTTGGCCGCACACGGTGTCCAGGAAGCCCTGTCCGTCCGGCGCGACGGCCAGCCCCAGAGCCGCGAAGATCCCCGCCTGCTCCGACTCGTCGAGCTCGCCGGCGCCATCCCGGAACAGCAGCGAGGGTCCCGCCGCGGAAGCCGCTGCGCTCGACACCCCGCACTCCGTGTTGGGCATCGCCTGGAGCGTGGCGGCCTCGGGCTCGATGAGCGAGATCGACACGTACGCCGCGCAGCCGCCGTCGCCGCAGGCCCATTGGTGGTGTGCCCAGGCCTTCTGGTATCCGGGCCATGCCAGCTCGAAGAGCCGGTTCCCACCCGCGGGGGCCGCCGTATCGCAACGCTTGGCCTCGTACGCCACGCCTCGCGACGCCAACTGAACCGGCAGGTCGAGCACCAGCTCGGGCGAGGCGATGCGCGAGGCGATCGCGACCCGCGTGTACCCCTCGCGCGGACCGAAGAGTCGGATGGGCCAGCGCAGCGGGGCGCCCGAGGCCGGGTCGTGCAGAGACCTCCCGTCGATCATCACGACGGCTGACCCGTCGCGCACGAACGTCCGGCGCCGCTCGTCCCAGCGCACCTCGTTCGGGCTCCACGCGATCGGCGAGGCCGGGCCCGACCAGCCGTACCAATCCCCGCGCGGGGCCTGCGACTCGGGCGCGAGGAAGAGGGACATGAGCTCGGTGAGCTCGATCGGCTGCTGTTGGGCCGGGGTGGGCTGACCGGTCGCGTGGCCCGGGCCGAGAAGGATCGCCGCGAGCGCGGCGGTCGCCAGGGCACCGGCACGCGCCGTCCCGGGGCGGGCGCGGCTCGTTCGGCAGGGGGGCGTCGAAGTCGGGGTGGCGCGGGGGCGTACGGGCGCACGCCGCGTCGGTTCGCGAGTGGGGGCGTCGTTTGGCACGGGGGTCTCGATCGCTGGACGGCCACGCAGGGGCTCCGATCGGAACCGAGGCGGCGGGCCTGGTATCTCCACCGATCACCGTAGCGGGGCCCAGGACGGGCGGCAAGCGGGGCGTGGGGGGCCGGCCACGAACGGGAACATCCGGCTTGTGTTTCGGCCGGACGCCGCATGCGCAGTCGACGGCTGGCCGCGAGCCGGCGCGCCCCGCCCGTCGCGCCGAGACGATCCGCCCCGCGGCAGAGTAGCCGAGTCGGGACGTGCGCGGTCCCTCTCTCGCTCTCTGTCAAAAGACGTTGCCGCGTAACTCGTTCAACGACAGGAGGTTCAGCGCCCATCATCTTGTTCCGGGAAGCGGCATTGGCTTTGCGGATTGTTGTGTGATCGGGTCGGTTCCGGGGGACCCGGAGGTGACATGGCATTACCCACGCTCCCGCCTCCCTTCTTCTCGAGGCTGCGCGAGCGCAAGCTCGTCCAGTGGGCGTTCGCCTATGTCGCAGCCGCCTGGTTCGCCCTCGAATTCCTGGGGTTCCTGCAAGACAACTTCTTTTGGCCCCCCGTGATCGTGCGCAGCGTGACGGTCTTGGTGGTCGCCGGTTTCTTCATCGTGCTCGTGCTCGCCTGGTACCACGGAGAGAAGGGTCGACAACGAGTCGGCGGTTCCGAGCTGCTGATCCTGGCGGCCCTGCTCGCCGCTGCCGGCATGGCCTTGTCGATGGTCGGGGGCGGCACGGGTGAGCAGGTGAGCGATGTCCCCACGGCCTCGGAGTCACCCGAACCGGGAGCGAGAGTCGTCGTCTTGCCCTTCGAGAACGGAACCGGGGATCCCGACCTCGACATGCTCGGGCGGACGCTGACCCACGAGATCACGCGCGGCCTCACCTGGACCGATGACGTCGGGGCGGTAGCCGTCGAGTTGGTGGAACAGGCCAGCCGGGCTCGAGGCGACGGGGCGGACCCGCGCAGCCTCGCCCGGGACCTCGGAGCGGCCTCGCTGATCACGGGCCGCATATGGCTTCGGGGCGATTCCCTGGAGATTCAGGCGGAGATCGTCCTTCTGGCGACCGGCGAAGCGACGCAACCCGTGGTGGGGAGGAGTCCGAGATCCGCGCCGATGGCCGCCGTGGCGGAGGTCAGAGATCGCGTGGTCGTCGCGATATCCGCCACGATCGACAGTGCCAGCATTCCGCACCGCTGGTTGATCGGCAGCGTCCCACGGTACGACTCGTATCAGGAGTACCTGCGGGCCGTGGAGAAGCAGTTCGCCATGGATGAAGCCGGGGCGCTGGCGCACTACTACGAGGCATACCGGCTCGACACGACCTTCGTCTCGGCGCTCCTCGGTGCCGCGGGTCGTCACGCCAACCTCGGTCAGAGGCGACAGCAGGACTCGGTGCTGCGGATCGTGAGAGCGCGCTGGGATGAGCTGACGCCCGAGGAGCAGTTGTGGGCCGAGTACTTCGAGAGTCAGGTCGTCGGTGACGCGGACGCCGCCCTGAGAGTCGCCCGCGACGCGTTCGCTCGGGACAAGGACAACATCTGGGGCTACATCCTCGCAACGCACGCGATCGGCCGCGGGCGACCCGAGCTCGCGGCGACCACCCTCGAGGCGCTCGACTTCGACGATCCCCGGATGTCGTGGCCGCCGATCTGGGAGCGTCCGGGCGATGCGTACCACGCGTTGAAGCGATTCCACGAGGAGCGCGCTGCGGCGCGACGCGGCCGCGACCGGTTCCCCGAGAGTCTCCGTCTGCTTCACGGCGAGATCAGGGCCAGGATCGGGCTTGGAGAGCTGGACGAATTGGATCCGCTGCTGCTGGCGGTCGAGGACTTGCAGCCCGGGTACTCGTGGGATGCCGGTCGAGTCCTGAGGAGGGCCGCGGCCGAGCTCGCGCGACACGGCCACCCAATCGACGCGCAGAGGGTAGCCGAGCGGGCGCTCGCCTGGTACGGGTCGGAGGGCCCGGGGCTCAACTCCCTGGGACAAACCCGAGCCTTGCTGCTGGCTTCCCGACCGCGCGAGGCGCTCGAGCTGCTTCGGGCTGTCGAGGCGGCCCACTCCGACGATGTGGCCACCCGTGGCCTGTATGCGATCGCGCTTGCCCGCAGTGGCGACGAAGCGAGCGCCGAAGCGGAGGCGCGCTGGCTCAAGGGGCTCGACCGGCCCTACCTCCGGGGCCGGAACACGTACCTCAGAGCCGCAGTCTCGGCGAGTCTCGGGCGAGCGGATGAAGCAGTCGGACTTCTACGCAAAGCCTTTCGTGAAGGACAGTCCGTCTCCGACTGCCATCACGACTTCGCCTTCTCCCTTCTATGGGGCTACGAGCCCTTCGAGGAGCTGCTGCGGCCGAAAGGATAGCCACGAGCACGCGCCTCCGAGGTCTGGACGATTCCTTTGACAGATCGGGTTGCCTCGCGGAATCGCCGCGAACAGCTTGAGGCCGTCCGCTAGCGGTCTCGAGTAGCCTCTATCCGACGGGTTCGCGTGCCTTCTGACTCCGAAAGGCTGACCACGGCGCTGGCGGATCGCTACCGGATCGAGCGCCAACTGGGCGAGGGCGGCATGGCCACCGTCTACCTCGCCGAAGACCGGAAACACGAGCGCCAGGTCGCCATCAAGGTCTTGAAGCCGGAGCTCGCGGCCGTGATCGGGGCGGAGCGCTTCGTCTCCGAGATCAAGACCACCGCGGCCCTCCAGCACCCCCACGTCCTTCCGCTGTTCGATTCGGGGGAGACCGACGGGTTCCTCTTCTACGTGATGCCGTACATCGACGGGGAGACGCTGCGCGAGCGTCTCGACCGCGAGCGGCAGCTCCCCGTGGACGAGGCCGTGCGCATCGCCAAGGCCTGCGCGGACGCGCTCGACTACGCGCACCGCCACGACGTGATCCACCGCGACATCAAGCCGGCGAACATCCTCCTCCACGAGGGAAACCCCGTCATCGCCGACTTCGGCATCGCGCTCGCCATCTCGGCCGCCGGCGGGGGGCGGCTCACCGAGACGGGGCTGTCGCTGGGCACGCCGCACTACATGTCGCCCGAGCAGGCCTCCGCCGACCGCGACCTCACGGCCCGGAGCGACGTCTACTCGCTCGGCTGCGTGCTGTATGAGATGCTCGCGGGCGACCCGCCGCACACCGGACCGACCGCGCAGGCGGTCCTCATGCGCATCCTCACGGAGGATCCGCGTCCCGTGACGGACCAGCGCAGGGCGGTGCCCCCCCACGTGGCCGCGGCCGTCACCAAATCGCTCGAGAAGCTCCCCGCGGACCGCTTCGAGAGCGCGGCCGCGTTCGGGGCGGCGTTGGCGGATCGAGGATTCACGTACACGGCGCCGCGGCGGGTGGCCACGTCGACGGCTACGATCGCGGGGGCGGGGACGCCGTCTTCGGAACGACAGGCTTCTTGGTGGACGGACATCCGCACGGTCGTGGCGCTCGCCCTGCTCGTCGCCCTGATGGGGGCCCTCGCCATGGCCCTCCGGGAGCGCGAGGGGTCGGCGGTGCCGGCCACGGTCGTTCGGGCCGCCTTCGGGAACTCTTTCCGCATCGCGGCGGTCTCGCACGACGGGTCCATGGTCGCCTACGTGGACGACGAGGGGCTGTGGCTACGGCGCCTCGATGAGGTCCAGCCCCGCCTGCTCGTCGCGGGGACGCCGGCGTTCCCGGTGTTCTCTCCCGACGACACATGGGTGGCGTACTCCGAACAAGGCGAGATTCGCCGGGTCTCGGTGCGCGGAGGTTCCCCGATCACCGTGAACGGCGATGGGAGCGGCGCGGCGTCGTTTCTGTC
>JBFIOX010000171.1:0-6093 GCA_041610455.1 Gemmatimonadota bacterium | reverse complement strand
GGCTCCGAGGCTCACGAGCTTGGCCCGCTCGCGGGCCGCGGCCCCGCTGCCGGGCGCGTCGGCCCTGGGGGACGCCGCCGTCTTGTGAGGTGCCTCGCGCAACGGTATCGCCTCGCCGCTCTGCCTGTTCCCTCTCGTCGCCACCGCAGCCGCCGGCCCCCGGCGGCCGTCCGTCGGGCCGCCGCGCGGCCCCGGGGGCGATCGCCGGAGCGACGGAGGCCCCCACCGCCTGGGGGTAGGCCGTTGAATATCGCCCAGGCTTCCCCGGCGGGCGAGCGTCGCGCTAGGCCGAAGCGAAGCGACGCACCGAGCTGGCCACGAGGGCCTGGAACCCCTCCTCCACCGCGCGCGTCACTTCGAGCACCTCCGCGTGGTCGAGCGGGGCGTCGGTTACCCCGGCCGCGAAGTTGGTCAGGCACGACACCGCGACGCACCGGATCCCGACCGCGCGCGCCGCGATGACCTCGGGCACGGTCGACATGCCCACCGCATCGGCGCCCAGCGCACGGAGCATGCGGATCTCGGCGGGCGTCTCGTACGCGGGACCGTGGACGGCGGCGTACACGCCCTCGTGCAGCGTCACCCCCTGCTCGCCGGCCGTGCGCCGCACGATGTCGCTCAACGCGGGGTCGTAGGCCGCGGACATGTCCGGAAAGCGCATCTCGTCCCCCACCACGGGTCCGAAAAGGGGGCTCCGGCCGGTGAGGTTCAGGTGGTCCCGAATGAGCATCAGCTCGCCCGGGCGCATGCCGTCCCGAATGGCGCCGGCCGCATTGCTCAGGAAGAGGCGGGTCACGCCGAGGCGGCCCAGAACGCGGACGTAGAAGGCGACGCGGCTCGGCGGACCGCCCTCGTACAGGTGGACCCGGCCGCTCAAGCCGATCACCGGGACCTCCCCCAGCGTGCCGAGGACCACGCGTCCCGCGTGCCCCTGGACGGTGGGCGCGGGCCACTCGGGCATCTCGGAGTAGGGCACCTCCACGGCGGCGTCGATGCGGCCGGCCAGCCCCCCCAGGCCCGACCCCATGGTGATCGCGCAAACGGGGCCTTCGGCTCCGAAGCGCTCGCGCAGCCTCCGCGTCAGGGCGTCGGCCGCGCGCGCCACCCGATCGGCGATGGGGACCGCCTCCTCGCTCGTCGGGCCCGCGACCGCGTTCACGCCAGCACGCCTGCGAGCGTAGCAGTCATCCAGGTCGCGGCGGTCCCCCCCAGCATGGCTCGCATGCCGAGTTTCGACAGGTCCTGGCGTCGCGAGGGGGCGATGTCGCCGATGCCGCCGATCTGGATGGCGATCGAGCTGAAGTTGGCGAAGCCCGTGAGGGCGTAGGTGGTCATGATCAGGGACTTGTTGGACAGTCCGAGGTCGCCGCCCAATCCTTGGGCGAGGTTCGTGAAGGCGACGAACTCGTTGGCCACCATCTTCACGCCGAACAGGCTGCCCACCTGGACGGCATCGGCCCAGGGAACCCCGATCAGCCAGGCGACCGGGGCGAACACCCAGCCGAAGATGCGCTCGAGCGTGACCCCCTCGACCCCGACCAGGCCGGTGACCCACCCGATGAGCCCGTTGCCCATGGCGATGAGGGCCAGGAAGGCGAGCAGCATGGCCCCCACGTTGAGGGCCAGCTTGAGCCCGTCGGCCGCCCCGCCCGCCGCCGCGTCGATCACGTTCACGTGCGTCTCGGGAAGCTCGATCTCGAGTGTCCCGCGCGTGACCGGCTCCTCCGTCTCGGGCATCAGCATCTTGCTGACCACGATGCCGGCCGGGGCGGCCATGATGCTGGCCGCCAGGAGGTGGCCGGCGATGTCGGGGAAGACGCCCACGAGCAGGGCCACGTAGGCCGCCAGCGCGCCGCCCGCCACCGTCGCGAAGCCGCCGGTCATCACCGTGTTGAGCTCGGACCTCGTCATCCGCTCCACGAACGGACGGATGAGCAGGGGCGCCTCCGTCTGACCCACGAAGATGTTGCCGGCCGCCGAAGTCGTCTCGGCCCCGCTCGTCCGGAGGGTGCGCTGCATCGCCCAGGCCACCGCCTTCACGACCCGCTGCATGATCCCGAGGTGGTACGCGAGCGCCATCAGGGACGAGAAGAAGATGATCGTCGGGAGCACGCTGAACGCGAAGTTGGCCCCGATGCGGACCATGCCCTCTCCGCCCTGGACGGGGGTGGAAAAGTCGACCAGCGAGCCGAACAGGAAGCGGGCCCCCGCGTTCGTGTATCCGATGATGGCGACGAACACGTCGTTCACCGCCGCGAAGAACCCCCGGCCGACACCGGTCTTGAGCACGAGCAGGGCGAACACGATCTGCAGCGACACCCCCTTCACGACGAGGGGCCAGTCGATCGCGCGACGCCGCGCCGAGAACGCCCAGGCCATGCCGAGCAGGAAGACGATACCGAGGGCACCGCGGAGCATTCGGGATAGAAGCGGCTCATCGATCTCGCCGCCCACGCCTTCGAGACCCTGCGCGACGACGGGGTGAGCCAGGGCCAGGCCCGCGAGCAGCCCGAGCGCCAACCCCGATACGAGAGCCGGCGCCGCGGCGCCGATCCAGCGCTTAGAACCAGCCAAGATCGCGTACCTCCTGCCGGGAGAGCTTCCTGCCGGCCCGTTTCGCCTCGACGAGCGGACGCCGCTCGAACGGCTTGATGAGGATCACGCCCGCCACGAACCCGCCCACGTGCGCCCAGAAAGCCACGCCCCCGCCTTCGGCGCCGATCGTCGCCCAACCCGACACGGTTTGGATGACGATCCAGTATACGAGCATGACCCAGGCGGCCACGGGAATCACGCGAATGTAGATGAACAGGATGATCAGGGTCTGGATCCGCACCTTGGGGTAGAGGACCAGATAGGCGCCCATCACGCCGCTGATCGCCCCGGAGGCGCCGACCGTCGGGACGCCGCTCGCCGGCGCGCTGACGATGTGCGCCGCAGAAGCGAGGAGGCCGGCCAGCAGGTAGAAGGCCACGTACCTCACGTGGCCCATGGAATCCTCGATGTTGTTCCCGAACACCCACAGGAACCACATGTTGCCGATCAGGTGCAGCCAGCTCCCGTGCATGAACATCGACGTGAGCAGGCTCTCCCACCGCAGTCCGCCCACCCGGCAACCCGCGTCGGGACCCAGCGGGACCCGGGCACCCTCCGCGAGCGCCCCGGTGACCTCGCCCGGGATGGCGCCGTAGTCGCACAGCGATGCCAGAAAGGCCTCGCCCTGCCCCATCCCTTGCACCGCGAGCCACACGATCACGTTGGCCGCGATGAAGGCGATCGTGACGAAGGGGGTGAGCTCGGTGGGGTTCTGATCGCGGAGCGGGAACATCGCACGATGCTACGGAGGGGGCATCGGACGGCGCAATCGCCACCGCCGAGGCTGCCCCGCCCGATGGCATACGGCGTTGGGGGCACGTGACTTGCACTTCCCGCCCATCCGAACCCGGGGCGGAGGGGGGCGCATGCGATCCTGCGCAGGAAGACATCGGCTGTGGCGTTTCGCGAGGTCCCGCGGGGCCCTCTACGCCCTGGGCGCGGCGGTGGCCTCGGGCGCCTGCGCCACGGCCCGCCCCGAGGTCCCCATCCCGCCGCCCAGGACGGCGGCGACGACGGCCGAGCGCCCGCACGCCGACTCCGTGGCGCGGCCCGCGAAGTCGCCCGTCTCGGTCGTCACGGGCGACATCCGGTTTCTCGGAGGCGGCGGGTCGCGCGCCGAACTGGGCGCCACCGTGGTCTACCTGCAGCCCCGGGGCGGGGCACGATCGACCTCGGAGGAGCCGGCTACGCCCCTCCGCATCATCACGCGGAGCGAAGCCTTCGCCCCGCCCATCCAGATCGCGCATCCGGTGCAGCCGATCATCTTGGAAAACCGAGGACCGGTCGTGCACCGCCTGTTCTCCGGCGACCTGGGGGCAGAGCGGACCTTCGAGCTTCCCCCGGGCGCACGCTCCGAGCCGTTCCGCTTGCGACGCCGGGGGGCCGTCCGCTTCTACTGCTCGCTCCACTCCGACGAGACGTTCGTGATCTTCTCGGAAGAGGCCGTCCACGTCGCGATCGTCTCCGATGCCGGGGAGTACCGGTTCGGACCGGTGGCGCCCGGTCGCTACACCCTGGCCATTTGGAGCGAGCGCGTGTCCGGCCCGGTGCGAGACGTGCTCGTGGACGGGTACAGCCGCAGGCTCGAGCCGATCTGGCTCGATCCCGACCGGTTGCGACCGTGACGCTGCGCGGGGCGATGACCAGCGTCGCGGGCCGACTCGCACTCCTGCTGTGCGGGCTGGCGGCCGTGTCCACAGGGGTGGCCCTGGTGCTCCAGGACCGCGCGCTCGACCAGGAGCTGCGGGGGAACGCGCGCGACCGTCTCGTGGCGAGCGCCCGCACCGCGGATGCGCTCATCGGCGACCATCTGCGCGGCGTGGCGAGCCGGTACGCGGCGATCAGCCGGACGCCGGAGCTTCGCGCCAACCTGCAGACCCGGCACGCGCCCACCCTGAGCTTCTACGCCAGCCAGCTACTGCGTGACCAGGAAGCGACCCTGATCGCTTTCGTGTCGAGCGACGGAGAGTCCCTCACGGCGGCGGGCGATCCACGACTCATCGAGGTGGCCCGGCAACGCACGCTGGGGGATCGCGGTGGCGCACAGTGCATCGAAGTCGGCGATGCCGGGGCCGGCGCCCGGCCCGTCGGCGGCGGTGCGTGGGCGGGCTGCCGCTATCCGTACGGGCAAGTCGAGGCGTCGTTGTTCGCCTCGGGCGGGGACCTCTACGCGTTGGTGGCCGTGCCCCTGCGCAGCGGAAAACAGCTCGAGGGCGGCTTGCTGGCGGTCGAGGCGATCGGGGAACCGCTTCTGACGAGGTGGTCCGGGCTCAGCGGGGCCACACTCCACGTAGGTCCCTTGGAGGCCGGCGGGGGGGAGATCGAGGCCCCGGTGCGGTCGCTGGCGCACCTCGACCTCCGCGTCTCCAGCACGTACCAAGCCGAGCGGGAGACGATTCGGCGGGCGCGCGCCAATCTCGTCGCCTCCGGCGTCCTCGCGTTGCTCCTGGCCCTGGGTGCCAGTCTGTTGCTCGCGCGACGGTTCGCCAGTCCGATCGTGCACATCCGGGAGGCGACGGATCGCCTCAATCGCGGCGACCTGGACAGCCGCGTCGAGCTCGATCGCGGCGACGAGCTCGGGCAGCTGGGGCAGGCTTTCAACGAACTGGCCTCGCAGCTCACCGCCAGCCAGGAGCGCGTGCGGCGCGCCCAGCGCCTGGCCCGCTTCGGCAACTGGTACTTCGACTTCGAGGCCGGCGAGTTCGAGGGCACCTCGGAGTTTCGTCGCCTCCTCGGCATCGCCCCGCAGGGGCCGGTCGCGCTGCGTGTCGTGCTCGAGCACGTCCACCCCGAGGATCGAGACGAGTTCGAAGGCGTCCTGCAGGCGCACCGGGTGCGCTCGGCGCCGTTCCGGCTGGACGTCCGCGTTCAGGCGCCGGGCACGCCCGAGCGGATCGTCCACGTGCGCGGCCACGCCCGCAATCGGACCGCCAGCCGCATCGAGGGGTCCATCCAGGACGTGACGGAGCGCCGGGCGGCGGAGGAGCAGATTCGTTACCTGTCCCGGCACGATCCGCTCACGGGCCTCGGCAATCGCGACCAGGCCATGGAGTTTCTCGAGCGGCGCATTCGAGACGCCGCGGCGGGGCCGTTCGCCGTGATCATGATCGGCCTCGACGATCTCCAGGAGGTGACCGACACGTTCGGGCACGCCGTGAGCGACCAGCTGCTCGTCGAGGTGGCGCAGCGGCTCGTCGGCAACCTCCGGGAGGCGCCGCGCGCGGGGGCCGAAGAGACGGACATGGTGGCGCGCCTCGGAGACGATCGCTTCTCCGCCGTGTTGGAGGGCGTCGAGCACGCGCGGGGGGCGGCCGCCGCGGCCGAGCGCCTGCTGGCCGCGGTGCGGGGCCCCTACGATGTGGGCGGCGAGGAAGTATCGGTGACCACCTCGGCGGGGGTCGCGATGTGGCCGGGCGACGCGGCGCGCGCCGACACGCTCCTGCGCAACGCCGAGACCGCGCTCACCCGCGTCCAGCGCGAGCAACCCGGCGGCACGCG